>NZ_AAWS01000038.1 GCF_000169175.1 Microscilla marina ATCC 23134 | reverse complement strand
CCCAGCATACAACTTCCAAAAGTACCCACTCGCATATTTACTTGGTCACAAAGTTGATTGTTTTGGTAGTGTTGCCATCATCAAACCCAGTAAACCTTGATTGCTCGCTTTGTTGATCAAATACCTGAATCTTTGAAATGATTTCGGCAGGTAAGTTTTGCATCGCTGCTTTGGGATCGTTGCCAAAAAACGGCTTGCCATCTACCAATACCTGCTTCACTTCCTCTCCGGCTACCTTTACTTGTCCATTTTCTACGCTTACTCCAGGTAGTTTGCTCACTAAATCCTGGGCGTTGGCGTCAGGGTTGGTTTTGTAAGCCAATGAGTTAAACGATGCTGTGTCTCCTTTGATTTCCACGGGGGGCGTTTTGCCCACTACTTGTACTTCTTTGAGCTTTTCTGAAGAAACCTTCAGCAATAAGGTTCCTAAGTTTATGGCAGCATTCCTTATTTCTACAGTTTTTTGCAAGGTGTGGTAGCCAATAAAAGAAATGCGCAAGATATACTTACCTGGGGGTATATTTCGAATGATAAAATTACCTTCATTATCAGTAATCACCCCACGCCCTGTGGCAACATTTGGGCGTGCCAGTATAACAGTAGCCCCCGGTAACGCTTGTGCCCCTTTTTCCTCTACCTTGCCTTGTATGCGATGCCCTGACGACTGTGTCCAGCCCTGAAACACCAGCATTGATAAAAATAAGAGGGCCATCAGTTTTTTCATGGTCATATTCTATATAATTTAAAATTGTCAGTAAGCCTTATTCATTGGGTTTTAGACAAAGCTATGCTGGCTTTTATTCCCAAGAATGGGATAAGCTTGTTAAGCAAGTGTTAAAAAAAGATTGAAAAAAAACAAAGGTACTTGAGGGCTTCTGTATATTTGCCTTATTTTTGTTCAATTCAAAATTGACCTAGTTTTATCAAAAAAACACCCCTACCCTATTCACCAATGCAATGAAACAAATCAACGATTATATCAACCAGTTGGTAGAGCTTACCATAGGTTATGCCCCCAAAATATTGCTGGCTACACTAGTATTAATAATTGGGCTTTGGCTAATAAGGCAAGTAAGAACTGTGACCAGCCGAACCTTTGGCAGGTCAAGCACCATCAATCAAGAAGTAAAAACCTTTTTAGACTCGTTGGTGGGGTTTGGGCTCAAAATATTGTTACTTACCAGTGCTGCAGGTATTGTGGGTATAGAAACTACCTCTCTGGTAGGCATCATTGCGGCGATGGGCTTTGCTGTAGGGCTTTCGTTGCAAGGCAACCTCAGCAATTTTGCTTCAGGCATACTCATTATGGTTTTTCGCCCCTTTAAAGTGGGCGATGAGGTAAAAATAAAGGATTATAGAGCCTATGTCACCGAAATACAGATATTTCACACCATTCTTCGCAAATTTGACCAAACCCAAGTCACCATTCCTAACAATATGCTCATGACCAGTCCCATTCATAACCTGTCGGCCAACAAAATAAGAAGCATCGAGTTTGAAATACGATTGCCGTTTCACGAAAACTTAGGCAAAGCCATAAACATTGTCAAAGAAACCGCCTATGATATTCCAGAAGTGATCAAAGAAGATGAACCTTTTGTCTGGGTCAATAACTTTGGCACACACACAGTGCTGGTCAAGGTGTTTTTGAAGGTACCTCAAGAACATTTCTGGGCAACTGATTTTCAGGTAAGAAAAGCCATCATGGAGGCATTTGCTCATCACAAAATTCAAGTATCTTACCCAGAAGGTGTATCGTATGGCGAGTTTGGCAGCGATAAAAATGTGTACCCCAATAAAATGGGCTTTAAAGAATAGATAAATGATGTGATGACTACTGTTGTGTGAATGATTTTATTGTTTGGTGTTTCCCAAAGTGGTTTTGTAGAGGCATACATCTCCCCCTTTTTGTAACCTACATCCTTGCGTCTTTTTTTTTTCAAAAAATAAGAGTACAAAACTTCAGCAAATACCTTTGGATATGTACAAGCATAACCCGAAGTTTGCGGGATTTCGCCAAAAATAAATTACTAACTTATTATTAATATTTATCAACCACATGGAACTTCTGAAGTTTATCCCATTGTACTCTTTACTATTTGTTGGGTTATACCAACTATTAAGCTTATTCAAAGGTCATCAGTTTCTAAACAGCAAAGCAAAACGTGCTGACGTACTTAGTTTAATTTATTATTGTATTTCCCCTCCTTTTGCCATTATACTCTTCACAATTTCGCCTAAATTGTGGCAATACACCTTGGCAAATACCATGCATAAACACTTGTTTTTGATAGCAGTTGGGTTTTACATATATTCTAGTTATCTGGAACTTACCACCCGCAAAAAATACGACAAAAGCCTTCTTATTCATCATGTAGTAGTAAGTATTGGTATGACTCTGATGATAGCACAAGGTGAGTACCTGGCTATGTTGACCAGTTTTATTATTTTACCATTTACCAGCATATTTTATCACTTGATTCGCCTGCTCAAGGCCTCGGAGGATGACTATAGCCAGCTTATTAGAAAAACTAACAATTGGCAATTACCTATATTTATTATAATAAGAGTAGCTTTCCATATTACAGTTACTCTACTATTTGTTTACTATGAGCTGAAAGCGCCATTGTTAAGCACAGGAGTTTTTATTTATAGTTTTGCTACACTGGCAGCAGCATTCTGGCTGAACCTATTCTGGCTCAAAAAACTTGTATATATTTGTAAAAAGGGGAAGCAACAATTGAATGCGTCGAACCCACAACGCCCAGCAAAAGCTGCCATGCATTAGTCTTTAACCTCAATTAAAATTTGGTAACGTGTTCGCTAAATGCCTCAGTCAGTTATGCGTATTTGCCCTAAAAACCGAAAACTTATTTTGAGCACGTTACTTAAGAATGATTTTGCGATGTCTCGTGAAATCATTTTTTTTGCCTTGAAAATAGCCTATCTTCAATCAACGCTGTCTCACTTTTATATGCCATGAACAAAATTGCTATTCTTCTTTTTGTAATACTTGCTGGAGGTGTTCTTTACTACTTTTATCAACAAGGTGCTATTCCTACTACCCTGATGAGCGTAAGCAAATTGCCCAAAAAACGCCCTGAAAACCTGGTAATAGAAGTAAGTAAACAAGGAGGAATGTTGCCTATTTCGAAGGGTATTTATATTTCTAAAGATAGTTGTTACCAAAAACACAGGGCATACCAAACAGAAAACAAAACCTATTTTACACTCAATGCCTCCGAGCTTGACCAAATATATGCTACTTTTGTCAACAATAAATTTGATCGGTTAAAAACACGCAACATACGCACGCACGACCGAGGCGGAGTGTCTATATTTCTGCGCATCAATCGTGCAACTTACAAAATTCACGATTCGGGAAGTACTTATATCAACAAAGGCTCTAAAGCCGCTTTTAGCCATATACTAAGCTCTATCAAATCACTGGTAGCCAATAAATTAGCGCCACTTAAACAGGCTTTCGAAGTAAAAATAGACAGTAGTATTGCCCAGGTGAGTCAATCAGGCTATTTGGGCAGCCATACTGCTGACATCAGCCACGGCTTTCAAAAAAATCAACCCATCCCAGGTTCACTATCTTTTCGGCTACTGCCCGGCAAACACCTGTTACGAATCAATTTTACTACCAGGTCAGCTTTGCCCAACAGCAAAAACTACTTGTCAGGAGACCTTAAATTCACGGTCACCTCTGATACTAAAGGGGTAATGGTAAAAATGCCTGCACCCAAAGACTCTCCGAGTAATCGGCTTCTATTGTTGACCTACTAACTAAAAACTTTATAACTCATTGAAATAAGCACTCTATAAATTATTAGCTACCTGTGAACCGAATCTACAGTAGCTTGCTATGATGAGCTCAACGCAGTTAAACAGGGTCTAGCTTGTTGCTTAAAGTGCCGATATGCATCAGCATCTAGAGACTTGCCCCTGTTGGGGCACCTTAGTCATACAGCACGCCCATTTTTTTCAAACGAAAATAAACAGCTCCTTTGGTTCGCTCAAAATAAGACGCCATTTCTTCTATCGACACACTTTTGTAATACATTTCCAGTAATTCGTTTTCTTCTTGGTCTGTCCATTTTTTATTAGCATACGAAGGCTGACTTTTGCGGTAAACAGGTACTTGTTGAGGCGCTGTTTCCGGGTTCTTTTTGGCAGGCTTTGGGGTTCTCATCACTTTTATGTGGTGAGTAGGCGGCAAGTCAAACCCACGGGGCAATAGTTTTTCAGGAATATTGAGCTTATTTTTAGTCCGGGTAACGGCCACATACAACAGGTTGATCTCTTCTGAAATATAATCAGCGATTGTTGTACCCTCCTCGTTCCAAAGCTTTTCTATGGCATCTTGAGTAATAAAATCATCCAATAAAGTTACCTCGTCATATTCCATTCCCTTGCAACGGTGCACTGTAGAAAAAATCATATCCGCTTTATGTTTTTCACTATCGGGTAGGTGACGCTCTTTGAGTTCTTTGATCAGGTAAGGTAATTTTCGCCCATATTTTTTCACAATTTCTATGATCGTCTTCAACTCTACATCGTCGGTTTTGTCAGCGTAGTCTTCCAAATCATCCAACCCCGACATAGACTTGATGAGTTTGTCACGAATGCCCTGTTTATAGTCGGTATACAAGTTGAGTACATCATAAATAGAGCCTCCATCTTTGGCATAAGTATACGACGAAAAATTACCCTCAAAATATACATTTTCTATCTCACCATTGTCTACCAACATATCTATCGACTTTACCAACAAGGCAAGGTTGGTTCTTCCTATGGTGGCTTTTACTTTGCGGGTGCTGTGGGTGCCTATGCCTTCTATAGCAATTTTGAGCTGGTTTTCAAACAAGTATTTGTAGCCAATCATCGCTTCGGCGAGCTTGCTCATGTGGGTGTTGAGCCTGAAGCTTTTGGTCAGGTAAAAATCGTCAAAATCAGGCACTTGCTCCAGCGAATTGATCGCAAACCGCCAGCGGTAGATCTGCTGGTGAGTATCACCCACAATGACTCGGGTAGCGTGATCTTGCTGCAAAAATATATCAAGCATTGCCGGAGAAGCGTCTTGTCCTTCATCAAATAAGATACAATCGTAGGGCAAAATAGGGTGATGGAGTTGAAATTTTTTGAGGTAAAAATCGTGGGTAATTTCTATTTCGGCTCGGTTCATTTTTGCCAATAATACCCTGGTTTGGTGCAAAACCTCGTCATAATATTTATTTACAAACTCCCTTGCCTCTTCGCCCGATACAATAGAAAGGTAGTCAAGCTCTTGCACCTTGGCTTTATTGCTATTACAAAAAAAACTCATAAAACGGCCAATGTGCCCCGCCATTACAAACTCCGACAAGGGCTCATCATAAGGTTTCAGGTTCAAAATATCTTTGATCTGATAGGTAGTCAAGTCATATTGTTGGATACGATAACGCCCGCTACGTACTACTGCCCGGTAGGCCAGCGAGTGAGCGGTTTCTATCTTCACGTGGTCGCATTCAGCCTCAGAAAATTTACGGATAGCCTCTAATTTTACCGATCGGTTAAAAGCCAAATACAAGATTTTTTCTTTGGGGTGGGCTTGAGCATAGGCAATCAAGGTAGAGGTTTTACCTGAACCTGCCACTGCATTAATTTTTATGTTCCCCTGACTCCCCACAATGGCAGCCTGTTCTGTTGTCAGTTTCAATGGTAGCTGTTTTTGGTTGTTTTCAATCTAATATTTACCTAAGCTCAAACAACAGCATAGTTATCCTGTTGCCTTTTCACTCCAAAAAGCATCTTTGTCCAAAAACGTAAAGTTTATTTTTAACCCATTGACCACCCAACGAGTGGCCATAAAAATTTTGCCTATCGGGCATCAACAAAGGGAGGTGTTATCAGTTGTTGATTAGTATTCAATCAACTCAAATGGGAGCTTTGAAAAATTCTTAAAATCTTCTCCAGAATCCCTCAAGTCTTCATCGTCATAATACCAAATTACTTTCACGTTAGGCAAGCTTTGTAACATTCTAAACATAGAAGTAAGCGACTTGCTGTTGGCAGTACTAAAGTACTCTAGTTTTATCACTAAAGTAGTACTTTCATTGGGTTGGGTGAGGTACGATTGCCACCAACGCATAATAGGACTAAAGTAGGCGTGGCTATCTAATATAATTAGCCTACCCGACATAGTAAAAGTACCCTCGTTTGCATTAAAAATCACCTCAGGTGTGTGTTCTGTGGCTTCTAGTTTCAGTTCTTTCATGCTTTAAGTTTTGTGAGCAGTGAGCTACATTAATAATTTCCCTGTACAAATCTACAAAAGTATATATAAACAATTCCTCATTCTTTAACATATCCATGATATTTTCAAGAACATCCCCTCTACCTTCTTATTGATTACCAACGAAAGTAAAACTCAAAAGGTACCTTTACCAATTCGGCAAACTCATAACCGGTTTCTTCCAATTCCTCGTCGTCCAGGTCGAGATGCCATACAATGACCGACCCCGGAATAGTATCTAGCCGACTAAACACATCTAACAATAACTTACTAGACGAGGTATTCCAATAATGCAAATCGACATGAAAACGAGTTACCTGGTTAGAAGCCTGTTGGTACTGTGTCCACCAATCGAGGGTAGGTTCATAAAACACCAATGCTTCTTCCATAATACTGTTGCCCTTCATCTGAAATACCCCATTGATTGCATCAAGCAAAATAAAAGGAGAGTCGCTACCTGGTGAATGCCAGTAACGGGGCAAATGCGTGCGGAGGTTTGTCCAACCTAACACTTGAGCAGGCAATTGATTCACCTCGTTTTGGGGCACCCATATTTCTTTAATTTTTTTTAAATGCCGCTCTGTCTGAGCATCAAGGTTTTGTAAATGGTTGGCTGATACATACAATTGCTCTAGTTTAGACAAATAAGGCAGTACATCGGGTAAATTATCAATCAGAGTTCCGGTTATATGCAAAGTTTTGAGGTGGAGCAAAAATGACAAAACAATGGGCAGTTTTTTAAACGGGGTATAAGACAAGTTGAGTTGTTCGAGGTGGGACAGGTGTTGCAAAAAACCAGGTAAAGTAGTAAGCGAAGTATACGCCAGTTGTAAATGTTTGATGTGAGTAAAGTATTCTAAACCACGGGGCAACGTTTTTAGCGCTGCATCATTCGAGAAATCAAACCCCTGCAACCAACTGAGTTTTGAGAAATAGGGCAAAATATCACTAAACGATAGTTTATAATCGCTTACCCCCAACATTCCGGGGGTATTCTGAAAAAGATGAAAAAATCCTTTTTGTAAACAAAGACGGCGAACTTTTACCGGGCGGTAAGAAAGCAGTAACCGATGAAGCTTGCGATGATCTGGCAATCCCATCCCTTTGATTATTTGCAATGCCAAATCTATATTAGTTAAACTTTCACTCTCTATGAGTTGAATAAGTTTTTGAATATGATTGGCATCGTTCACTTGCATACAAAATTCCCATTTTATTATGTGAAATATAAAAAGTTAAGGGGAACTTCGTTAATTTTTTAAATAATCTTTACCAAGTTTTTACAATAAAGGGATAGAATTGTGGTTTTGAACCTAGGCACCACCCTACTTTTTGGTGGCTAAATAGTACGCAATTATTTTCCTACATTTTTTATTTCAAAAGGCAAATCAAGGTCTTCGGCGTAGTCCTCTCCCATTTCTTTCATATCTTTTCCTCCTTCGGTAGGGTACAACCACACCACACGGGTATTGGGTATTTTTTTAAGGGTAAGAAACAGGTTGTACAAAGTACGTGTACAGTCTGTATTGATGTATTCTAAACGTATAGATACTTTAGTTTCACGATTGGGTCGGTTTCTGTATACACCAAACCAAGCCAGTACAGGCTGCAAAAACTCTTCACAATATTCGGGGTACATACTCCCCATTAACTCAAAAATGCCCTTATCCGCATCTAACTTCACCTCTGGAGTATACTTGGTGGCTTCCAGATATAGTGTATCCATAATTTGCTCTTTTTTTTTATAACTTTCTTAAAATATAGAAGAAAATTTTAGGTGAATATAATAAAATCTCTCAATCAAGAATTATGAAATGAGATATTTTGCTCATGTTTTTTTCTTTTTCTCATTCACACAAGTATACGCAATTATCTTACTTTGCAAATAACCACTAATCTTTTCTTTTTTAATTTGGCGTGTGTGCCTTGAAATTAGTCTTTTTGATTGTTTTATAAAGCTTTTCAACTTTGAAGCATTACTAATTTAAAAAAAGCATGCTTTATTCTCAAAAATGAAGCGTTGTTTTTAAAGCCGAAATTAATAAAAGTTACATATTTTTCAATAGTTAAAGGCTTTTTGTACAACACAAATATTTTATCCAAAAATTACATTTTGCCTTACGGCAATATTCTATAGCACTACTCTATCACGGCTATTTTAGTCACCAACGTTTCGGTACCGTCAGCATTGGTACTAAACAACAAATAAATGCCTGTTTTTGCCCGGTGTCCGGTATAGTCTCTCAAGTCCCAACTCACTGTACCTCCTTGTGCTTGAGTTTGGTAAATCAGCTTGCCCGACACATCTGTAATTTTGACTTTAGCATCGTCTACCAATCCTGAAATACCCAACAAGCCATTAAAGTTGGGGCGCACCGGGTTAGGAAAGACTTTGACCTCTTGGTGCGTTTGTTCACCTGTAGTGGCAGTTCCTCTATAAGACACCAACCCCTTGTCAGTAGCCACAAATACCTCCCCGGTTTGAGGCTGAATAGTTACATCATATATAATGTCTGAAGGCAAAGGGCTGTTTTTAGTCGTGAAATGGTGTACCAGTTGGGTTCCATCAGGATTAAATAACCACAAACCATTGTTAGTCCCCATCCATTTACGATTGCCCCCATCTACTGCAATAGTGCTTACTTTTTCGGCACGCAACAGGTTTTGTCCATCAAAAATGGGTTTAGAAGCATCAATGGCCGCCTGAAAAGCATCGGCTGGATTAAAAAACACCGTTACCCCTTTGTCGGTGCCCACCCATATCTGCCCCTCTTTGTCTTGCACCATGCTATACACCCTGGGGCTGGGCAAGTTGCCATTGTTTACCGTAGTATTCAGCACTTTACTGCGGTTCAACTGTGGATCATACACCCAAATGCCAGCACTTGCTGCCGGGCTTAGGCGCATCCACAAATACCCCCCAAAAGAAGATAAAATACCTAAAGGAGCTCCTGTAGCACTTGTAGGAGCCGATACTACGCTCCATTCCCTTTGCACATCACGCTTATGCAAAAACCGTCGGGCAATGTCGTCAGAAGGGTTCGTAACCCAAAGGTTGCCCTCAACATCGGTTGTAATACCCCCTACCCTCACAGTGTTGTCAGTACTAGCACGTAAAGTACTGCCAGCAACCGATGTCAACGCATTGTCTTTGAAAACGTACAACCCCGATTGAAACGAGCCTATATACAGTTGTTGGTCTTGACTATTCAACCCCGCTGCGACCCAATCTTTGACGTTGGCAATTGCATGAGAGTGCAAAGGGTCAAAAGCATTGTAGTTTTTCCATTGGGCATTGTCAAACAAATAAAAACCAGCACTGCTATTTAGCGGGGTTTCGTCAAACTGATAACCACCCGACAAAGCCAGTATTTGGCTTTGGTAAGCATACAAGTGCCTGCTCTCGGCACTTGCCGGGCCATTGGGGAAGAAAGCGTTATAAGTTGTGCCATTTTTTTGTACCAACCCATTCACCCCATCTCCTATCCATATTACTCCATTGGCACCCACCAAAGCCACCTGAGGCGAATTAAGTTTGCTATTGGTAAAGATAGTTACTTGATTTTGAGCATTCAACAGCAACAACTGATGATCTATGCTGAGCAACAACTGGCCATTAGACGCTCGCACATCACGTATTTGCCCGGTATTGGGGGCAACAGGAGCAGGCAGACTTACTTTTGTCCATTGATTGTTGTGGGCGTATTCATACAACTCATAGTTGGTGCGTCCTACATATACTTTGCTGGCAAAACTCACAATATAGTTAAACTCCAAAGTGTCTATGCCAGTGCTGGGTTCAAACCGTTGCCAGGCATTAAAATCCTGCAAATTTACGCTTCCGTTGAAAGGCGCATAATACACTCCATTCTCGGTGGCTATATACACACTATCTTGCGAAAATGTAGCGGCTTTTATAGCAATGCTACGCCCGTTTACCCCCAGGTTTTGGTAGGTTTCTTTTATTTCGTTTTTGCTCAGGTCTAACACCACTATACCAAAATCAGTAGATAGATAGGCATTGTTGCCTTGTATCAGTATATGATTGACTTGCTTTGACTCTGTAATATTTTTGTTGGTTTTGATGGTAGGAATATTGACAATTTCGTCGCTTTTCAGTAAATCTATGTTACCATTTTGGTAAGTAACTACCAAGGTTTTCAGTGCCTCATGATAGGCTATCTGGCTTATTTCAGTATCACTCAATCCACTTATTTTCGACATTGTATTGAGGGTGTTGTCGGTTTGATCGACATAAAAAAAACCGTTGCTACTGGCTGCATATACCTTATTATTGCCCAAAGCCAGGCTTTTTACCATTTGATAAGCCGCGTGGGTACGCCAGGTGCCCAGTGGTATGTTTTGCGCCCCAAGATGTATACTCAGGCAACAACCTATCAAACAAATTACTGATTTGATTTGATTCATTTTTTAATTTTGTTAATAGTCATTCTTCAATTGCGTGCACAGTTTGCGTGGCGACTGCTTGTGAACCGAATCGACAGTAGCTTGCTGTGATGAGTTCAACATAGTTAAACAAGGTTTGCCTAGTGGAGACTATGCCGACATTCGATACGCATCGGTATCTAAGAACTTGTCGCTTAAAGCTTGCCCCTATTACAAGTTACTTACCACTTGCGCAAAGAAAACAAGGCAAATTATACCAAATTAGCAGGTTTCACAAACAGTACGAAAAATTTACTCAACACATCATTAAAAAGTTAGCCAAATCAAGGGTAATTTTATTAATTTACTCTCATGTTAAAGAAAACAAGAGGCATAGTCATTCACTATACTAAATACAGCGAAACATCCATCATTGCCAAAATATTTACTGAAGAAATGGGCATGAAAACTTATATTATAAATGGGGTGAGGTCGAACAAGAATGGTAGCAAAATAGCCCTCTATCAACCACTTACCCTGTTAGACATGGTAGTATATTATAAGCAAAACACTAGCAATATTCAACGTATTTCAGAAGCACGTTGCCATGTGCCATTTCATAACATTCCTTTTGATTTTCAGAAGTCTACCATCGCGCTTTTTATTGCCGAAGTACTCAGCAAAGCACTACGCGAAGAAGAAGAAAACCACCTGTTGTTTGACTTTTTGCTCAATGCACTTGTGTGGTTTGATGATACTCAAAAAGATTTCCGGGCATTTCACTTACAGTTTTTGGCAAAAATGCCTCGTTTTTTGGGCTTTGACCCTCAATCGGCTGACGTGATGATAGCCGAAGTAAACAACCAGCGTCCCGTATCTTTTCCTTCGACAAAAAGTACACAAATAAAACAGGTCATCAACCAGTTATTGAGCAGTAATTTTGAAGAAACTATTGCTATAGAGTCTGCCACCAGAAGTTATGTAATTGACTTGTTGTTAGAGTATTACCATTTACATATAGGTGGTTTTGGCACACTCAAATCGCTGACAGTACTGCGCGAAATGATGGATTAAATAAGGGGTGGAAATAAACTTTGGGTAATTATCTTTTTTTTTTGCCAAAAAAAAACCTATTTGCTCACTATCAATTAAAAATTTGACCGAGCATTCGCTTATAAATTTAACACTTATAAGTGGTCTCAAAAAAAATTTTAAAAACTCAAAAATTAATTTACTATAAACTATTTTATAAGGCCACAATAACTTATCTTTGGGCTTTATTACAAAATTACAATAATGAATACAGGAACAGTAAAATTTTTCAATGAATCTAAAGGATTTGGATTCATTACCGAAGATGGTTCAAACAAAGAATACTTCACTCACGTGTCAGGATTAGTTGACGATATTCGTGAAGGCGATGAAGTAGAATTTGAACTTCAAGAAGGTAGAAAAGGATTGAATGCAGTAAATGTTAAGCGTATCAGATAAGCATTGAAATTCACGTTACAGCAATGTAATGTCTACATAAAGAATCCAAGCCCTTGTTCCTAAACAGAGTAAGGGTTTTTTTATACCCTCATCTTTAGCTCAAAAACGACAAGTAGTGCCCTACTACCTGTCGCCTTATTGTTTTCTAACTAATAAACTTGATGAATTGCCAAAATAACAAAGACTACCTAAAGTCTAAAACCCTCTCCAAGCTATTGAATCTTATTTACCCAACTATTTAAACTTGCCCCCTTTATTAAGCTTTTTCATCATTTTACGCATATCTTCAAACTGCTTGATGAGCTGCCCCACTTGCTGTATAGAATTACCACTACCATTGGCAATCCTTTTTTGTCTATTGGCGTCCCTGAGCAATACAGGTTTTTGCCGTTCTTGTGGTGTCATAGAATAAATCATTGCCTCAATGGGTGTAAGCGATTCATTGCTCAAGTCGGTATTGCGTAAAAGCTTGTTGGTACCAGGCAACGCCCCTATCAAGTCTTTGAGGCTGCCCATTTTTTTTATGTTTTGCAGCTGCGCTAAAAAATCGTTATAATCAAACTGATTTTTACGCATTTTGCGTTGTAGTCGCTCCTGCGCTTTCCTTTCCTCGTCAGAGTATGCCTCATTTACTAGAAGCAAAGCATCGCCCATGTCTAAAATGCGTCCTGCCATTCCCTCTGGGCGAAAAGTATCTAAAGCCCTCATCTGCTCGCCAGTGCCTATAAACTTGATAGGTTTATCGACTACCGCACGAATAGACAAAGCAGCACCACCGCGCGTGTCTCCATCCATTTTGGTCAGCACTACCCCATCAAAATCAATACGTTCGTTAAAAGCCTTTGCTGTATTTACTGCATCTTGTCCTGTCATAGCATCTACCACAAACAAAGTTTCCGAAGGCTGAATGGCGGCTTTTATTTGGGCAATCTCTAGCATCATTACTTCATCTATTGCCAACCGCCCAGCCGTGTCTACCACCACCACTTTATAATGATGGGTTTTGGCATGTTCTACCGCATTTTGGGCAATTGCCACTGGGTTCTTATTATCAGGCTCAGCATATACCTCTACTCCTATTTGTTCGCCCACCACTTTTAGCTGTTCAATGGCAGCGGGACGGTATACATCGCAAGCCACCAACAGCACTTTTTTGTGTTGCTTTTGCTGAATTAAGTTCGCCAGTTTACCCGAAAAAGTGGTTTTACCCGAACCTTGTAGCCCTGCCATTAATACTATAGCAGGACTGCCCTTAAGGTTCGCCTCTTGCGGCTTACCCCCCATTAGTTCGGTGAGCTTTTCGTGGACAATTTTTATGAGTACTTGCCCTGGTGCTAAACTCTTGAGCACCTTGCGCCCCAAGGCTTCTACCTTGATGTCGTCGGTTACTTGTTTGGCAATTTTATAGTTTACATCGGCATCTATCAACGCTCGTCGAATGTCTTTGATAGTAGAAGCTACATTTACCTCGGTAATGCGTCCTTTGCCTTTGAGTTTGTGTACAGCTTCTTCTATCCGCTGACTTAATGATTCAAACATGTTTGTTTTGTTTTAGTGAATACACGACCCGGTTGTGCCTGTTTTCGACTCAACAAACATTGCTCAAAATCTCTTAATCAGACATAGTGACCGTTTTTATCCCGACAGTCTCAGCCAAATAAGTCACTTTGACACACTTCTATCTCTTTTGGGTGTTTCAGAGGAGGAAGACTTAACACAGCGAAAGGTCGCATTTTTTATAAAAACGTAATAAAAAACACAACCCTCTCGTGACAAGCACGGATTCAAGCATTTGCGAAGCAGGACGATTTGTGCCTAATGTTCATTGATAACTCTGCCTCGCACTGCAGAAGCAATCTTACAGCTTGAAAACTCGAAAATCAATCAGAAATGTGCTATTATAAAACGTCAGTTCTTTTAGGTCTTCCAAAGAAAATTTGAAGGTTTGAATGAGTAAAAGTATCGCTCCTTACAGAACAAACTTTCATTACACAGCAAAGACTGCATTCGCAGATTAAAAACCCCGAACTTGTTTTCGCATTAGCGTCAACCTAAGGTTGCTTAGGAAACCTTATCTCGACTTTAGCCTTATGTAGCATACATTAATGTCTGCTGCATATGCTCGAGCAAATCTTTTGATATTGTTACTTTACACTCGCCTGTTTTTGGCGAGTGTAAAAAATTAAATTTATTCCAAAAAAGCCCCCTGGTGTAAGCCAGCGCATCACTAAAGGTTGGATACGGCTTTTTATACCAGGAAGTCTCGACAACAGGCAATTCGCCCATGAGTGCTTGCCTGTGAGCCATTAATGTGACTATAGAAAATAAGCTCATCAACGCAGGTGTTGTTCATCACTCCATTGTCTTTGAGTTCCTACTCCCAGGTGCTTTCTTACTTCCCCGAAGGTAACTTCTACTGACCAACGCCTGACATAGTAAGTCACAATCTCTTTTAAAGAGAGAGACAAATCGGTGCAGAGTATTGCCCTTGGCTCAAGTTTTTGATCAGGATCACACAACAAAACCCACCTTAATGGAATCACTGGTTTTCCTGCCCGATACCATAAAGCAGTTCCTGTAGTCACTTTGTTTGCATGACCATACCACTCAGTAATCGTAATCATCTGCCAAACTGTTTGAGGGTTTTCCAATACCTCCGTTAGCTTGGGCAATTTATCCCCTTTTTTACGATTGGGACCTCTTTGCCCTGACAGACGTGGAGGAACAAAGTCAGCATCCATGCGCATAGTTGCCAACTTACATACCTTATTAAGCAGCTCCATACAGGCATAACTATTATCTCCCACTACAATTATTTCCCTATCAGGTAACCAGCAATGAAATTAGCTGAGCTGCTCGCTGGGTGACTGTTTTATGAACCTTGCCCTGTTTCTGTGCATAACCTTCGCTTGGTGCAAGGGTGCTTAGAAAAGGAAATGCCCAAACGCGACCAGCCCACGGAACATTAACCAGCAACATCACACAAAGCCAACGCAATCCACTACACTTGACAAAATGAGATTTACTACTCCGGACACTATCCCTGTAAATTCCTCGTTTACTGATTTTTCTACCCCACCTTCGTTCAATAGTCTCATCTATCCCAAATACTAACTTATCTCCAGGAAGCAATCACTTAAGAAGTTGATGAAGTAAAATTTTAGAACATCTTAATGATGACCAATTGGCTCTGCTCAAAACACGATGGTACTTGCCAAAGTTCTTTACCTTACTCAAACCCAAGATGCGAAGCACAGAGCTTATGGTTCGTTTACCTTGACATAAGATTGCCCCTGCCAGTAAAAATTGAACATGCGAATATATACGCTTTGAAAACACACCTTTAAATTGTATTATCACATCAAGAAACTCATTCGGGAATATTTGCATTGTTAAAAATGTTTGGTCACAATTTTAACTTGTTTTTCCCGGAGTGGGTTTCTTTTTTGCAAATGGCTAAAGTCGAGATAAGGAATAGTACCAAAATAAATTTACATTTTTAACGTCATCTTTCGCTGACAGAATTCGTTAAAAAAACTTGCCGTAGCGCTGCTATGACGCCGTCCCGCAGGGCTGGCTCAATATCCACTGGATATTGCCCTGCCTCTCCTGCCAACAAAATATTTTGGCGTTACTATAGAACTTTATTTTTACACCATTCCTTATCAAATCTGATAGGGCTTTTTTGTTGCTTAAAATTATGGTAACCCAACTCTCCCCTACCCCTTAAGAAAAAACAACCCGAAAGGAAAAATTCCTAACGGGTTCGTCACAAAAGGTAGTTAAACAAAAATTTATCTTTAATAACCAAAAACTATTCATTAACTTGTTTTCGGCAGGTGTATTATCTAATACTTTGAACATTGTTATTAAAACAATGGCTGTTGTATATAGCAAGCCCAAAAATGAAGGTATGCATAAGAGGCAGCAAAACTATAAAACTTTATGGCTTTTTTCATATAAATGACCTGATAAATTCACTCTAGTTGTCTTATACAAACAAATGAGTTACAATAAGGGTAGGCTACCAGTTGGTGGTCTTACTATTACAATAGTATCTTGCAGATAAAAATATACTAAGAGCTTGTTTAAAATTCATTAATTAGGTCTTTTACGTGATTTTCCTGATTATATATTGTCAAATTTATCAGCAATAGCGCGGCTATTCCTTCAAAATTAGTTTAAATATTAATTTTCAAAGGTGAAACAGAGCTCGCTAAAGCTCGTTTTGACGCATCTAATCCGAAAACTCATCATAAAATCTCCTATGACCGACAATTTAAACAAGCTCTAAAACCAGACAAAAGAAACCATGTAATACGTACAGATAGTAGTTGTCAAAGTACGTGTATAAACTTAATGTCATTGAAATGAATAAAACCATACTCTTCCTCTGGATGCTCTTAATAGGAGCATCAGGCTATATACAGGCTCAAGTCCCTGTTTTAGCCAAAGCACGGGCACACCACAAAAAACCTCCTCAAAGCAAAAACTACAAGTTTGTTGAAAACAAGAATCAGTGGGACAACACTGTCAAATTCAGGGCAGCTATTCCAAGTGGCTTTATGTTTCTAAAAAATGATGGCTTTCAATATACTTATTATGACTCCAAGGCAATAGGGCGCCTACACACTGCCAATGTATCTTCGGTGGCGAGCCGTACAGCTCAAGCCCAACAAATCAAAGCACATAGTTTTGAGGTAAAATTTAAGGATGCCAACCCTCAACCTCAGATAACCGCCCAAGAGCCAGTACCCGAAACTATGAACTATTTTTTGGGCAAAGACCCCACCAAATGGGCTACCAATGTTCAAAGTTATCACTCGATTCATTACCAAAACATTTATCCTTCTATAGACCTGAAGCTGTATGAACGAAACAACGCTTTGAAATACGAATTTATAGTGGCTCCCAACACCTCGCCCAAAATCATTCGAATGCAATACAATGCGGCTGATAACATTCGCCTAAAAGATGGCCAACTGGAAATACAAACGAGCCTGGGCAAGGTGATAGAAAAGCGCCCGTATTGTTACCAAATCATTCAAGGTAAAAAAATAATCGTAGAGACTCGCTTCAAACTCAACAACAATGAGGTAAGCTTTGAATTTCCTTATGGTTACAACCCCAACTTTGCCTTGGTGATAGACCCTGAACTGGTTTTTTCTACCTACTCAGGATCTTTTGCCGACAACTGGGGCAACACCGCCACTTTCGATGCTGCAGGCAACTTGTATGCTGGAGGCACTGCGTTTGGCTCTAACTTTCCACTTACGCTAGGCGCTTTTCAGTCAGCTTATGGAGGGCAAATAGATGTAGGTATTCTTAAGTTTAGCGCTCAAGGCGATCGCTTATTGTACGGGTCTTTTTATGGGGGGCAAGATGCCGAAGTGCCCCATAGCCTGGTAGTAGACAACAACGATGACTTAATCATTATGGGCACCACTGGCTCTGATGACCTGCCTACCAGCAATACCGCCTTTGACCAAACATTTAACAATGCCAGCGGTTTTCCATCGGTTACTCCACTGGCAGGTATGCGCTACACCTCAGGCAGCGATATTTTTATTGCTAAAATAAGTCAAAACGGCAACCAGCTCAAGGCAGCTACTTATATAGGCGGTAACAACAACGACGGGCTAAATACTTCTACTTTACCTCGTATCAAAAACTACGGAGACGCGTACCGGGGCGATGTGTTTGTAGATGGCAGCAACAACATTTATGTAGCCTCTACCACACTGTCTACCGATTTTCCGGTAGTTAACGCCATTCAACCTGCTATTTCGGCAGGGCACGATGCAGTGGTTTTTAAAATGACCAGCGACCTTACCACTATGGTGTGGGGTACTTACTTGGGTGGTAATGGATTTGACGGAGCTTTTTCAATTAAAGTATTCAAAGACCAGGAAGTGTTTGTAGCAGGAGCTACTACCAGCACGGGTTTGCCCAGCTCTGCCGATGCCCTGCACCGCAACAACCTTGGTTCTGATGATGGTTTTATTGCCCGTATATCTAACAATGGCAACACCCTCGAAAAACTGACGTATTTGGGCACCAATAATGCCGATCAAGCATTTTTTATAGACCTGGACACTAACAGCAATGTCTATGCTTTTGGGCAAACTTTTGGTAACTATCCAGTCACCCCTGATGTGTACTCTAATGGCAATGCCAAGCAATTTATCCATAAACTTAACAAAGACCTGTCTGCAACCATTTATTCTACGGTGATAGGTTCGGGACGCAGCGAACCAGACATTTCACCTACGGCTTTCTTGGTCAATGATTGTGAGAACGTATACATTACGGGTTGGGGTGGCAGCATTAACCATAATTTTTTGCCCAACGGATACACCACCCAACCTATGCGCAACAGTAGCACCAACGATTTACCCATCACTTTTGACGGGGTACAACAAACTACTGATGGAGATGATTTTTATATAGCGGTACTTTCTGCTGGAGCTAAAGACCTGGTGTATGGCACTTTTCTGGGCAGTAATCTTTCAAGGGGTGAACACGTAGATGGAGGGACTTGTCGTTTTAGTAAAAATGGCATTGTATACCACTCGGTATGTGCCTGTGGCGATGGTTCTACCTTTCCTACTACTCCCAATGCTTACTCACAGTTTAACCGCAGCAATAACTGCAACAATGCCGCTTTTAAATTTGATGTAGATATATTAACGGTTGATTTTGACATTAAAGACTCGGTTCAAAACGATGTCACTGAAATTTGTGCCCCAGCCACGCTTAACTTTGTGTATAAAGGTTTGGGTGCCAGTACTTTTGACTGGAACATAAGCAATGGTGTAGGCAATATTGGGAATACCGAATCGGTCAGTTTCCGATTCAACGAAGAAGGCTTATTTACTGTAACCTTGGTAGCAAGTAGCCCTCCCAGCTGTTTGCGCACCCTTACCACCACCAAAACTTTTAGGGTGTATAAAAATACCCTGACAGTGAGTTTGTCTGATACGATTTGTGTACGCGACTCTATTCCATTACGGGTCACCTCAAGCAAGTCGGTAGTGAGCTATCTCTGGACTCCAGGTACTGGCTTAAGTGATAGCACCATTGCCAACCCTGTGGCAAGCCCTGCCCAAACGACTAACTATAAGGTAACCGTAAAAGATGTTGATGGTTGTGAGACTGCGGCTTTGGTAACAGTCAATGTCTTAGATTTTCCTACCACTAATTTTGTAGCTAAGGTGCTGAATGAATGCGGCAAAGTGCCCAGAATAAAGCTAGTGCCCGATGCAGGTGAGGGATTGAAGCATACCTGGCAAATGGGCAATGGTGAGGTGTTTAACAACGAATCGGGAGGAGGGTTTTACACCTATCCAGAGTCGGGCAGTTATACCATTACCTATACTGTAGCCAATAGTCATTGTAGTGCCACCGATTCGGTAAAGGTAACCGTAGACAATACAGTGCCTGAGTTGCCCAATGTAATTACGCCTAATGGCGATGGTAAAAACGACTTTTTTGTCAGCCCTTATACCGATCATAAGGTAGAAATATACAATCGTTGGGGCAGAAAAATATTTGAGCGAGATCAATACCAAAACGACTGGGGCACAGACGCAGACCCTGGTATTTATTATTACATCCTTATTTCGCCAGAAGGTGTTCGCTGTAAAAATTGGCTCAAAGTAACAAAGTAGTGATTATACAAGCTGTACAAAAACATGTGGGTTTGCATTGCTCAGGTCACCCTCCGGTAAGACCTTCACAGGAAATGGAGGTTGGGAAAACGTAACTCCCAACCTGCCTTTACCTTTATATTGAGCTATGGCGGGCTTTTAGCCTTTAGCTTTTTTTTGAGCTATGGTGGGCTGTTAGCCTTTAGCTTTTTTTTGAGCTATGGTGGGCTGTTAGCCTTTAGCTTTTGTTTGGCTGTTTATATTGAGCCTTTAGCCTTAAATTATCATATTTGCGAATTAGTTGGGAATCGGTAGCCTGCAGTTTTAGCTGCGCTTTGCGCCAATTCGTAATTCGTAATTCGTAATTAAAATATTTATCGACTCAAACTCACCCCATATTCATTTTGGCGCGCAATTGTGCCAAGTCCTCATTGATAGAAGAACTCTGCTCAAGGGCTTTAAATTCATCGTCTAACCCTCCGCTCTCATCGGCAAGCTCTACCATTGCTTCTGCCTCTGCTTCTGCTTTAAGTATGCGCTCTTCAAACTTATCAAATCGAGCAAAATTGTTGTCCATATCAAAGCCTCCCAGTTGCTTGGCAAGTTTCTTTTGGGTTTTGGCCATTTGGTTGCGTGCCAATAAGGTACTTTCTTTCATGCGGGCTTCTTTGAGCTTAGACTTGAGGGCGTCTACCTGATTACGCAACGACTTAGTGGCTGCCGAAGCGTTTTTTAGCATTTTCTGGTACTCATTGGCTTGTGTTGCAAGCGTGGCTTTTTGCATCAACGCCTGACGTGCCAGGTTCTCGTTGCCGCTCTGTAGCGCCACCATTGCCTTGCGTTCCCAGTTTTGCGCTTTATTTGCCAGTCCTTTGTATTTTCGTTCCAATTGCTTTTCGCTTGCCAGGGCTTTCGCCAAAGCAGTTGTTGACTTAGCCACCCCTTCTTCCATCTCTATGACCATTTGTTTAATCATCTTTTCGGGGTCTTCGGCCTTATCAAATAAGTCGTTGATATAAGCCCGGATAATATCGGCAATCCGTTTAAAAATGCTCATAAGTAAAAGTAAGTTTTATAAGGTAAGTAATACGAGTATCCATAATACAAAAATATTGCAGGTGGGAAAAGTTTTAATCATAAAATAGTTGAGATTTGTCTGACATTACCATAACTTATCGCTAACAACTCTAATCAAATATTTATGAAAAGCTACCTTTATATTCTATGGGTAAGTGTAGGTATGTTTGCTTGTACTTCTTCTTCTCAAACCAACCACAAACAATTGACAGTAACCCTTGTTCCCGAAAAAACCACCTATGCCGTGGGCGAAGACATTCGGCTCAAGATGGTGGTAAAAAACAATGCTGACAAACCCTATAAGTTTTGCAAATGGCACACACCTTTTGAAGGTTTTCGCAGCAATTGCCTCAGCATAAGCGAGGTAGACTATCAAGGCCTTCTGGCAAAACGTAGTACTCCGGAAGCTGACGACTACCAAACCCTGAAAAGTGGCGCATCAACGGAGGTAAGCTTTACATTGGACAAAAGCTACCCCATTACCAAACCTGGTACTTACGATATTCAGTTCAAGGGCAACAGTATCAACCAACTGCCCAGCTCTGCCACAGTAACTATTACGGTGAAGTAAACAAAAAAACCACTCAAGGAATCCTTCCTCAAGTGGGCTTTTGTTATGTTATTTTTACAATACTGCTATCGCTTATTGCGAAACAAGTCGCGAATGTTGCCTCGCACCGAGCCACCGTGGGTGCTTAGCTGGGTAGACAAGTACTGGCGAAACTCGGCAGCACTCAGGTTATTGGTACCCTTCGACACCGTCTGTAATACACAGTAGTTTCTGAACTTTTCTATCCAGGCGCCCGTTACCTGTATTTTTTCGGCAAGTTCACTTACCTTAATCGTGGGATCAAGGTCAAATATATCGCGGTTGATAAACAAGTGCTCCCACAAACGACGACGGGTAAACTCATCAGGGTCGCTGTAGCGGATTTGCGTATCAAAACGACGCGAAAAGGCTTCGTCCAGGTCTACCCCTTTGTTGGTAGACAAGAAAATCATTCCTTCGTATTCTTCAAATTTATAGAGCAAATAACTCACCTCTTGGTTGGCGTAGCGGTCTTGAGCCGAACTAGTGCTGGTTCGCTTACCAAACAGGGCATCTGCCTCGTCGAAAAACAACACCCAATCTTTGTTGGCAGCCTGCAAAAACAACATTTCCAGCTTTTTGGAGGTTTCACCCACATATTTATCTACAATGTTCGAGATGTTGATTCGGTACAAGGGCTTGCCCGTGGCTTTGCCCAACAACGCCAAGGTCAAGGTTTTACCCGTTCCCGGAGGACCATACAACAATACCCGGTACCCCTTCATTGCTTTGTCGCCTACTATGCTGCGTACATTGTCGTAGTTTTTTACCCACTGACGCGCCTGTTCTACCATCTCACCCTCTCGTTCATTCAAAAACAAGTCATCCCAGGTTTTGTCGGTATTCAGCACCGTGGCGGGGAAAGATTCGTTGTATTGGGGTACATACTCTTTGCCTCTTACCAGGCGGTCTATGTATTCGTCCGACAAAATCAATTGGCCACCCAAAGGAGGATCATTGCCCATTGTACGCGACAAAGACAAAATGCCTTGTCTAAACAAGTAATGTTGAGGGTTGATCACGGCTTGTACCAAGGCTCTTTTTCTCAGGTCGTTGCCTGCCAGTATGTGCATAGCAGTTTCGCCAGTAGGCAAAAAACCTTTAAAGTTACTGGAGGTATGAATGCCGCCAAACTCCACCACATCACGACCAAGATCGTCTTGTATTCTGAAGTAATCCAGCAACCCAGGACGCAGGTAAGGGCACATTGCCAACAGTAATATAACCCGTTCGGCGTATTGAATAAACCGAAGCGTGCCTTCTGTTACATGAAAATCGTGAAGAATGATGTTGTCTGGAGTACGGGCAAAAACCTCTTCAAGCAACGCCGCATAATGTGAAGGCCTAAAATCTATCGGGTTAATGGGTGGAGCGGAAACATTGCTTACCAATGCTTCAAAATTAAAAACGGTTTCATCGTTTCTAAAAAGGGTATCTCGTACTTTCAATACCCCATCTAGCCACTCTAGTTCCTGATGTAATGCCAACCAATGATTGTCTCGGTTTATATAAAGTTTATCTATATCCATTCAATATATTAGTAGTGGTTTTTTGCTGATTTAATAAAAAAATGCCTTTTAACTACGGTTTTATAAGTTGCTAAAAATCAACGTGATAGAAAAGTGTAGTTACCTGTAAACCGAATCTACAGCAATTTGCTGTGATGAGCTCAACGCAGTTAAACAGGGTGCACCTAGCCCCCTGTCGGAACTCCTAACTAACAAATACATAACTCACTGAAAGTAAGCATACTATAATTTATTAGTTACCTATAGAACAGGGTGCACTAGAGCCTAGCCCCTAGAACCTTGTTGGGGCTTCTAAGTAGGTAAAGTAGATTTCTGCCCCTTTTCATATTTAGTGTCTGGAGTACTGGTTTCACCTCTTTCCTGAGAGGCTTTAGACATTGTATTACAAACGCATCTGCTAAAAAAGACAAAATTTCGTATTTCCACAATTCTTTGCTCTACCAAGTGCCAAAACGCGTAAGGTTTTCTGCCATTTTTTGCATAAGTGCTCATTTTCAAGGCTTTTGTATCTTTTTTGTGAGTAGTATGAAGCACGTCTATGGCTTTTCAACAAAGTTGTAGATAGAATATGTAAGATTATAGTATCTTAGCGCGTCATAAATAATTAAGTAGATCATTAGTAAAACTACAAAAATAACCTGGCCGCAGAACGAAGTTCAAGCTCTGCGCAACTAATCCATAGAACAATATCTATGGTGGGGGGTGTTTCTTCAAAAAATGACTCCATAGCTTTGGTGCCGATGAATCGGAGTTTCCAACTATGCCACATTTTTTGCTCGCTCACCCACTAATTGTAAATCCCGCACGGCAGGGATATTTTGTTCTTCTGGACTATTTTATTTTTTCCATTTTACTTACCAAATTTAACCAATAAATCATTTATATGATAGGTGGAATTTTCTCAAAAATACTGGCTGGCTCAGTTGTAGGCTACATTACCAATTACCTGGCAATTCAAATGCTCTTTCAAGAGTATTTTAAGGTGAAAATATCTAAAAAGAAAAAGTTTAGCCTTGGAGGAGTAGTAGTAAAAGAAAGGGCGGAGTTTGAAAGTCAGATAAGCAAACTTGTCGAAAGCGATGTTATTCACCACCAAGCGCTTGAGCGTGAACTTCAAAAAAACGGCTTTACTGAAACCCTTCATAACATCCTCAACGATTTATTTTCTGACAAACTGATTGCACAGGTTCCACCCGGGTTTACCGTAGCAGATATTCCACACATCGACCAGTCATTTGCCAACCTGAGTCAAACAATGGTTACGGGCTTATCTACTCCCCTCGAAAACGTATTGCTACATAGTGTAGGACACTTGCCACTGGGACAAATTTTGTCGGGCAAACAAAGCCAACATGTTGCAGGAGCACTTACTCAAGTTATTCAGGAGTTTGTTGACGAGGAAACCAATTATGTAGATGACTTTATTCTGGAACTGATGCAAGATATTCAGCAAAAAAGTGTGCTGGATTTTATCAGTGAAAAAGACTTACAAACCCTTACGAATAACGGCAACGCCATTTTTAGCGATTTGCACGAAGTGCTCAAGCACAACTATGCAGATAGCATAGATCAAATCATTCAGCAATCGTTGCGCACCCTTAATATACCTCAGCTCATAGAAACTATCAGTAAACAGGTGGGCAATAAAAAGCTCTATGACTTGTTGGGCGAAACCCGAATAGAGCACCTGCCCAAGGTATTGGTGGCTGAAGTAGAGAAAATATTTGATAATGATGTTGGGCAAGACATCATAGAAAGCATACTTAAATTTTTGCTCAACACCCTGGAAAAAGAGTCCTCTACTATTCTCGATTTGCTGTCGGGCAACCTTAAAATAAGTGTGGAGAATTTTCTTGCCACCAAACTGCCTAACATCATTGCCAAGCTCGTTCCCTGGCTTAAAGAAAAAAAGGGCAAACTCAGTGAAATTATTCAGCAAAGTTTCCAAAAAAACACCTCAGCACTCAAAAAACTATTGGTCAATATTTTTGTAGGCAATGTGGGCAACTATGTGGGGGTTGAGCAAAAGATTATTGACATTATTGAAAAGCAGGAGCCAGAAAAAATAGCCAGCCAAGCCTCCGAGTACCTCATCAATTATTTGCAAAAAACTACCATTGGCGACATCATCAAGAGCATTAACCAGGAACGAATGCTTGATACGGTGATTCCGCTCATTCAAGACAGTTTACTCAAAGTAATCAGAAACCTAAAAGTAGACTCCCTCAAAGAGTTATTTGACCGAAAACTCAACAGCTTTGTATCAGAAGCAGATATTAAGAAAAACCTGGAGAAGTTTATCCAAAACCTGATAGACAAGAACCTGAAAAGCCAATGGTTGTACAGCGACAAAGTAAGCACATTTGCGCAAAACAATTTAGAAACGCTTATAAATAAACTCGCCAAACAACCACTAGGTAATGTGCTCAAAGGAGAGCAATTGGGTAAGTATACCAAAGAAGTAAGGGAGGTACTGAGCACCATTCTTCAGAAAAGCCACCCTCAATTGCAAAAAGTGATCAACGAAGCCATTGTCAATTATGCCGATGAGCGCTCGCTGGACGCCTTGGTAAGGGTAGAACAAAACAAACAACTGCATCAGTGGATGCTGGGCATGATAGGTAACCTGCTACAAGAACAAACCCAACATCTTAAACAAGATAAATTACGCCATTATATTCAACAGTTGGGAAACATCAAATCGCTCGACCAACACCTCTCAGGGTATTTGCAAAGTTACCTGAGTAGCAACCTGAGTGAGCTGATGGAAGGACGGGTAGAAGATTTGGTAAAACACAACCTTGCCAACCTGCCCGACAATAAACTCAAAGGGATGATCTACAAGGCGCTGGGTAAGGAACTCAAACCTATTAGTTATTTTGGAGCCTTGTTGGGGGCAGTTACTGGCGGATTGCTTAATTTTTTGCCTACGGTAGGTCAATCGGCCGCCAAAATAGCTGTGCCAGCCACAGCTTATGGGGCCACTGGTTGGGGTACCAACTGGCTTGCCATTAAAATGATATTCAGGCCTTACCAACCAGTAAAAATTCCTTTTATAAAGCGACGTTTACCGTTTACTCCTGGGGTAGTGGCAAAAAACAAAGCTCGCTTTGCCGAAAGTATGGGGCGTTTTATTGGCGATAGCCTGCTCAATCAAGATACTCTTAAGGGCAATTTTGCCAAAAATCAGGAAATCATAGAGCGCCGTTTTTTGGCAATGTTGGGTAAAAACCGTTATGCTTTTCTGGAGAAGTTAATCCAAAGCAACGAACAGGGAATTTCGCAAAATGTAGGGGGCAAACTGTATGACTACCTGCTTTCGCAGGAAGAAAGTATTACCAATGGCATTGGGCAGGTGATTAGCCAATACAAAGATTGGAAACTGACCGAACTGGATACTACTGGCATAGAAGACCGCCTGGTGCAATACCTCAACCGAGACAGTTTTCAGCATTCGTTGGAAAGTCTGATAGAACGACGCATAGACAAGACTCGTATAAGCAACCCTACGCTAGGAGAAATGTTGCCTCAAAACATCAATGATCACCTGGAGAAGTTTCTGCAACAGGTCATAGAACAACAGTTTGGTCAACTCAATGGCAAGCTCACTGTAGCTAAAGTGCTGGAATTGGTAAACCTGCCCCAGTTGGGCGGCAAACTCAATGAACTGCTCGCCAAAGACTTGCATACTTTGCTGGGGGAATCGCAAACTCAAAAGTTAAAAGATCAAATTTTTGGTTTTATTAAGAAAAAGCTACAAAGTCCTCAGCTCAAAGACTGGGCGTTTGCACTGATCAATGAAAAAATAATTGCAGAGTTTAACGATGAAGTTCAAGTCAAAGATTTATTGGGTGGTAAGCTCATTCAGTTACTGGAAAACAACCTGAATAATATATTAAAACAAATTATTCATGTAGGGCTCGATTGGCTCAAAGAAAACAAAGACGATATAGCCGATAAGGTGTACGAAGATGCTTATGCGCAAAACTCGCTCGCCTGGACTTATAAGGGCTCAATCAAAGGATCGGCCAGTAACTTGATTGAAGAAGGAATTCCTGATTTTTTTGAGAACGAATTTGACAGCATTCACGAAATTATTCATGAAGAAATAGTCACGTTGGGCTCTATCCGCATTGCCGACATACAGCACGATGTAGGACTGGATACTGACAACCTAAAACAGAGAATTGACCATGTACTCAACGATTCGTTGTTGCTGTTTAGAATCAAACAATTGCTTGACATTGTACTGGAGGAAAGAATTTTTAAGATACCAATCAATCAGTTTCTCAACGCCAATGCCGCCCAGTTGGTGGGCTACTCTCAGTCGGTGGTGTTGCCAGAACTCAACCTGGTACTCGGCTTTATAAAAATGCAATTACAAAACCCTCAGAACATTTCGGCTATAGCCAGCCCGTTGAGCATGTTATTGGGGCAAATTATTCGCCGCAGGCTATTGCCTACTCCTCTTAACAACTTGCTTAAGGGCTTAGACAACGACACCTTTGATGCGTTGAATGAAAGGGTAGCGAAGTTTCTGATCCAATCTTCTGGTTTTCAAAATCATCAGCGTATTTTGATAGAAAAAATGGTGGCTCGTGCCAAAACCAAATCGTTGAACGAAATGCTCGACCTGGCGGTGTTCAAAGATGATATTTCGGCTGCATTACACCAGCTCTTGCACGACCCCAAAAGTAAGGAAGTGATTATAAAAGAACTGGAAAATTTTATTGAACAAAACTTAACCAAAATTACCCAAAGCATTGCTACTCCTACCAAAGAGTATCTAGTAAAAACACTGACCAAGTCTATTTTCACCTCGCTGGAAAACAATATCAGTGAATTGATCAATTCGATAGATTTTAAAAAAATAGTAGTTACTGAGATTGAAAACATGCACCCCCAACAGTTAGAAAAGCTGTTTTATGGATTTGCTGGTAAGTATTTCAAATACTTGATTGGCTACGGTTTTGGCTTTGGTATTATTTTCGGGCTTGCCATTGACTTTGGCTTAGTAGAGTTGCTAAAACTATTGGGAGCAGGGTAATTGAATCTATAAAAAAGCGCTACCTCAGGGCTCTTCACCTTGCTGTAGCGCTTTTTTTTATCAGGGAATCATCTTATCTTTTACTAAGAAGTAGCCATATTGCTTTGCATACCTTTTTTCGATGATTTTTTCATTTCTGATTTTTCCTTCTTTGCTGCGTCAATCTCTTGCTTACTCAACTTTTTTTGTACCCTTTTTTTTATGCGGCGACGGATACGTTTCTCTAAACGCATATTGATACGCGTTTCAAGGTACCTGATCAAAAACACAAATCCCAAGGCAAAACATCCATTAATCAACAGTCGAAACAAGGCCACTCCTCCGGCGTATTCCTGCAAAATAGGGTTGAGTAATAATAACAAGAACTGGAATGTAAGAAATAAGGCGATAAAAATCATTTTACGCATCATGTGAGGCGGTATGGCCACATCACCTACGAAAAATAACCCACCAAAAAGTAAGATAAAAAACGCTGAAATACCCAGGTATTGAAGGTTATTGCGTTGCTCTTGTTTTTTCTTGGCTACACGTTGTTGCTCTTGTGCCTTATGGTTTGCCTCTAACTTTGCCAACTCGGCAAGACTTTGTTCTTTGGCTATACTATCTTTAATGTTGGCGTACTTTTCTTGATACTCATAGGCAAGGTCAAACTCTTTGGTGGTTTTGTGTACCTTTGCCAATATATGGTAAGATTCTTTAACGTCTTCCTTTTGATTATATTTTTGAGCCAGCATCAACCCATGGTTGGCAAATGTAATGGCTTGCTCGTTTTGGTTTTCCTTTTGGTACAAGCTTGCCAAGTCGTTTACCAGGTCAATGGTTTTGCGTTCCATGTCGAGCTTGGCGTATAGTTGGTAAGACTTGATGTAGTAGTCAATGGCTTGACCAAAGTTTTCTTTTTGCTCATAACAGTCTCCAATCAATCGAAAACATACTGCCTGGTCAACCTCTTTGCCGGTGTCTTCTACCATAGCCAATGCCTGAAATAAATCACGCAATGCTTTGCGGTATTCACCATGACGCATGTTAATCACGCTCAGGTTTCTCAAACCTACCGCCAAACCTTCTGCATAACTCAGCTTTCGGGAAATACTCAACAAGCGAGTAATATAATCCTCTGCCTGTTTGTCTTTTTCTTTGTCTTTAAAGAGCAGGTACTCATGTGCCAAACCATTCAAAACGTCCACCTCTGTTGAATCTTTTACAGTTGGTAACTTTTGGAGCAGACTATCAATTTTTGCTTTATCTTGGGCGCTTAATTGTGCTATACTTAGTGTAATTATAGTAAGTATGAATATTATCTTTTTCATCAAATTAAAGAATTTGCCATTATGTGTAGTTTGTTGGGTTACAAACAGGCAAAAAAAACGCCAGACATAGAGTAAGAGCACTAAAACTTAGGTAAACAGTGTAAGTTATTTGGTAAAAACTAAGATTTGTATTTTCTAAAGAAAGAAAGGCACGTGATCATCTGTATAAAATGCTATGAAACAGGAGATTAGCAAATAGGCATGAAAATAGCTAAATTTGAACACTGCACTATTATTTGAGAGGCTTTACCCAAAAAACAGGCAAAAAAGGTAAACAAAGAAGTAACAATACATTACACCACCAGAAGATGGCTAAAAAAACTGATCGTGTGCAAAAGTAAAGTGTAAGAAAAAAACAGCAGGAATGTTAACGGACAAAGCCAGGTACTTTTTAGGTAGTCCCCGGCTTTGTCTTTATTAGTTTACCAGTTGTGTGTCCAACTGTTGTTCATCTTTGGCAAATACCAAAGAAATAGTGTCTTGAAATTTGTCGCCAAATTGAGTGATGCACCAGGCTTTCAGCTCTAAACATTCTTCACTAGTCATTAACCCAATGGCTTTTTTAAGCTCTTTTTCAAATAATATTTGATCAAAGCTCATTTTATGTAGAATAAATTTGGTGTACTGAAGCATAAGAATACGCTGTTTAATAAGTTAAGGTCGAAAACAATTTAATTTTTAATTGATGTAGTATAGCGGTGTGTTTATATCATTAAAACACGCGTTTTTATTACGTCAAATGCAGGCACAAAGTTTTGCATAATTCGAAGTCTGACTTGAACTAAAGTACTTAAAAACTGCTAACTAACTCATAATCAAGGAGAAAATTATTTTTAAATTTATGTTATTTCTCACACCTTTTTTTTCCTTGTTTTAAGTCTTTATTCTTCCCTATATTTCTAATGGGTAATAGTACTAACAGCCAAAGAAAACAACTTAGCGCTACAAAAAACAGATTAAACCGATTTTACCTGACGGTATACCAACCCTAACAGTTCTATAAACACTTTGTGTTGTGGCAAAGGATTGTTACTGGAGCGTACCTCTACTTGTTGTACTTTGAATGTATGCCGTTTTTCACTCGAGGCAAACTTAACCTTAATGTTTTCGGCAGGTGCTTCTATACTATGAGACACCAATTGATAAGCTTGAGTTGGCAAGCCTAACTGTACTTTGTACAACAACTTATACTTGGTTTTGGTTTTATATTTTATTTTGCCGCGCGGATTCACCTTGCGAATATTACGCACACGCACTATTCTCAGTACCTGCAATTGCATGACGGCTCCATCAGCAAGCTTACCCATTGCCTCAAATACAGGCATTTCGTAAAACTCACTACTCATCACATGTCTTGGCGCTCGGGGGTCAGGTTGGTCTACTTTGTACTGGCTCAGTTTCCAATGAACAGTATCAAAGTGTAGGCTCAGCAAGTGTTGCGAGGGAAATTCTTCTTTGAGCAGGACAAGCGTGGGGTGAAGGAATTTTTCATAGGTAGCAGCAATTTTTGCCTCAGCAGCCCGTATTTGTTTGAGCAAAGGGGCATACTTTTCATACGCAATCATACGTACCCTGGCTTCTCTGAGTACTTCCTTTTTTTGCACCTTCTTTACCAAGGCGTATGCTACTCCTGCCAGAAATATAACCCCAACATAGGCAAACAAAGACCAGGAAAGCGAATAAAGTCCTGAACGCTCTACAATTGCCCAAAGAATAGAAATGACCAATACTGCCTGCCAAAAAGCATTCCTGATCAATTGTTTGGCTGATTTGGGTTTCTCTAAGAAACAGTTGCTCTTTGCCTGACGTACTTCATATTTGTAAGCAATCATTTGCTGTACTATGCTAAGCCATTCTTTGCTGTTTTTTTTACCTGTGAGTAATTCTTGGCTAATAGCGCTCTGCACCTGGTCTGGCAAACTAGTGTATTGTTCGTGTAGTTTCTCAATCAGGTCATACTTGGCCTGTAAATCGGTAGAGGGTAAAGAAGAAGACATCATTTTATGCTTAAGTTTTTGATTAGCTCATATAATATGGCTCGTTAGGTACCTATGTGTTGTCAGCAACATTTTTTATTGGTTTTACCTGATGCTTGATGATACGTAACAGCCGCTTTAAAAAATCTATGTCTGGAATGTAATACAACTCCTGGTCTACTTCAAAATCGCCAAAATAATAATAACGTTGAAGTTTGGTTACAGTACTTGCTTGTATATTCAGTATGTGGGTATCGCCTCCATCTACATAAGATAATAAAAACGCATTGTCACGGGCTCTCAGATCAAGTACGGTTTTATCTACATCGTCTACCATAAAGTTACTTGACTTATGGGCATGTTTAGAAGCAAGGTCATAAAGGCTTTTACGCAACAATACCTGCAAATGGTAAGAGATACGCATAGTACCTTTCCATATTTCTTCGTTTTGGTCATCTTCTACAAACACCCTTCTTATATAACGGCGATTGCGAATCATGTCTTCGATATTGAAATTCAAATAGCTGCCATCCTTGAGCCTGGCGCGAATATTCATCAAAGGGTAATTGTAAAACTCTGAGTTTTCGTATACATAGCTTTCAGGGGCATCATACGCTTCGTTAGAGGGCTCATCTTCGCGTTCGGTGCGGTGGATTGCCTGTTTTTTGGGTCCCAGGTTTACGTGTAGTTCCAGCTTGTCGTTGCTGTTCATCATAGTTGCCAGTTCACGAATCAAAGGCAAGATAAATTTACGAAAGTGATTGGGCAAATCAGAGTAATCAAACAAGAGGTGGGCGTATTTTCTTGCCATGGCTCTCTGTTTCGCTTCTTTTCTTAAAACTTTTTTACCCACAGGCAATAAAAAATACGCAAAAACCAACAACCAATACAAGGGCAACACCATTGCCACCCAAGCCCACACCTGAAAAGCCAACAAAAACACCCCTGCTACTACCCCACCAATCATCAGCAAAGCATCGCGCGAGGGAATGGGGCGATCTATTTTAAACTGGCGGGCTTCATCTGCCATAGCATCGTACTGCACAATTTTCGCGATCAAATTAATCCATTCGCCAGGGGTATGACTCCCTTCAATGATTTGATCATCAATAATTTGCCGTTGCTCGTGGCTGAGCTGTTTATATATTTTTTCGGTGCGGGCAATTGCCTGGTAGGCAATCATTGTATTCAAAACTTGTGCATCCATATCTAAATCAATCCTCAGTACTTCTTCTTTACTAACACTATTTGAGCCTGTCAAAGATTACACCACTATACGTGAATAAAATGTGCTTAGTTCCTCGCGTTTTTGTTGCCAGGTAAAATGTGCCTCGATGTGTGCCTTGCCTGCCTCGCTCATTTGTTGGCGCAGATGGGGGTAATCGAGCAAAATGCGCATAGCTCTGGCCAGTTCAGCGGGACGGTCTGCACGCACCAACTTGCCCAGTGATGCATCAGAGATGATCTCTTTCACTACCGGAAGGTCAGAAGCCACCACTGGAGTACCCACTGCCATAGACTCCAGTATTTTTAAAGGGCAACAACCTTGCTCCAGGTTTCGCGAGCACTCTTTGAGCGGTGCCAAAGAAAACACTGCCCCGTGTACCCAGTCATACAATGTACGCTTAGGCAACTGATACTGCCATATTACGCGGTTGGTAAGCCCTAGCTTTTCTATGACTTTATGGTAAAACCGGGCTTTTTTTTGTTTGGTCGACGCACACACTACCAAACTCAAGTCGTCGTAATCGGCAAGGTATGCCATCGCTTTGAGCAATACATCAAACCCTTGCCATGGCTGCAGAGCACCAAAATAAATGACATACCTACCCTTGGGGGGATGAACTGGTTTGCCAAAGATGTTGGGAACTTCAGCTCCATTGGTAATCACCGTAATTTTTTTGGGGGCTACCCCCAGGTTTATCAAATTATTTTTGATCACCTCAGAGGGAGTAATGACAAAGTCAGCTTGCTGGTAACACAGTTGTTCCAGGTTTTTGATTTTTTCTAATGTGCGCGCCGACAAAGCTGGATAACGGTAGGGCAACTCTATAGAAGGCAAGCCATTGACCTCATACACTGTTTGGTAGCTCCGGTTTTGGTGCTGTTTGTGCATCAGTACAGGCACTCCACTCCAGTGGTCTCTAAAATGGCATATTTCCAACCGAGGCTGTGTTTCCAGCAAATCGTACAGGTATTGGCTATAGGCTTGGCTTCTTACCAGGTAGTTGGGTATTTGCTCCGAAAACCGGGTAATTTCTACATTGCCTTCTTGCTGGTAGTCCATCAGTTTTTCATTGCCTACCACCGACAACCACCCTCCCCCCTTCCAGTCAAACAGGGTTTGGGCACTATGGTAAATATGGGTGGCTGCTCCTTTTGCCGAGGGGTACACATCGAACGCAGCATATAAAGCTTTGTGGGTTTGTTGTAATATCATATTTGTGTGCAACAAGTGGCGCGCTACAAATAGTAAGTGATATAAAAGCATTTTAAATAAAAATACCCCTATCATATAACCTAAAACTTATGGTCTGTCGCGCTATTAAAATTCAATTTGAAAAAACTTCGTCAAGCTCTCAAAATTTATAATAACTTTGCTCATAATCAATGATTAGTCTTGAATTGTTTTGCTGATTTAAAATAATATTTATGCATAAGTTTTTTTTAATGGCTGGCGCCTTACTTGGCGGGCTTTCGGTAGCAATAGGTGCTTTTGGTGCACACGCTTTAAAAAAAGTATTAGAACAAAACAACTATACAGAAGTATTTGAAACTGGAGTACGTTACCAATTTTTTCACGCAGTGGCACTTTGTATAGTAGGCATACTTATTTTGCAAATGCCCCACAAATATTTAACCTATGCGGGATATTCATTTATCATAGGTACGGTTATTTTTTCAGGTACCCTGTATGTGCTCTCGCTTACGGGCATTCGTTGGTTGGGCGCTATTACTCCATTGGGTGGCACTGCCTTTATTGTTGGCTGGATATTTTTGTTTTTAGCAGTTTGGAACGCTAAATAAACCAACGCTCAGTAGCATGCTACCAGCCCCTGCTTTTTACCTAATGTACCAAGAAAAAAGAGGGGCTAATCTTTTTTTTTTAACTTTCTTCTTCTCTCACTTTGTCTTTTCCACGATATTTGCGTGACAATATAGAAATCAACCTATTTTTATAAAAAACCATTGTCATGCCGTTGCTTTCTATCCAGTTTATACGCCAGCAAATCAACAATGCGTCTTTTCTTACCCAATACCCCGCAGACTTTAAAAAAGCCTATTTCTTTTTTTTATTGATGATGAACACTGGAGGCTTGATGTGGGGTATATTATGCCTTTTATTTGGTTTTTACCTGATTTCTATCATTCCCTTTGGGTATATTGCATTAAGCCTTGTTAACCTACAGTACTTACTACAACGCGAAAACTTTGTACGGTGTCGTTCTATACAGGTACTATTTAGTTTGTTATTGCCTTTTTTGTTTCAATGGCTGTTGGGTGGATTCAACGCCACTGGAGTAGTCATGCTTTGGTCGGTGCTTACCCTTATTGCACTACTTACTTTCTCCAAAGCTAAAGAGGGCAATGGTTGGCTGGTATTGTTTATTGTATTATTGGTAGGCTCAACAATAGCTGACGGCTACTTGGTTGAGTTTACTCCTGCTCCCCTCAAAGCTGCTCAGGTACAACTAATATTACTCACTGTTAATATTGGCATGATTGCTTCTATCACTTTTTTTCTATTCAAGTTTTTTATCAAAAGTGACCGCCACACCAAGTCTATGAACCAACAACTGGCACAACAAAAACACGGTTTGTCGGAGCGCCACTTTGAGATAGAACAACAAAACGAAGAGATATTAAGCATTAATGATGAACTGCAACGTCAAACCATTGAAATAGAACAGAAACGGGTGGCTATGATGGGGGGAATCACCTATGCCAAAAACATTCAAAAGGCTTTGCACGCTTCTTCTAAAGGTTTGCGGCAAGTGCTCCCTGAGTCGTTTGTCCTTAACCAACCTAAAGATATTGTGAGCGGTGATTTTTTTTGGTTTACCCAAACAGAAGCCAAGCCTATATATCAAGAAATAAGCACCTTTGACGGTATACAAAGGGTTTTTCAAGGGTTTGAAAACGAAAAAATTCTTATCGCAGCTATTGACTGCACTGGGCATGGGGTGCCGGGGGCTTTTATGACGGTAATGGGCAAGGTATTTATAGATGAGATTGTACTACTGCACCACCTGACCGACCCTGCCAAAATACTCACTGCTCTCGACAAAAAAATTGTACATGCCCTTACCAGCAATACCAGCCTAAACGATGGTATGGACATGTCGCTCATGATGCTCGACCAAGATGACCATACACTGGTCTTTTCGGGCGCAAAAAACCCGCTCTGGTACGTAAGAAACGGCCTCATGCATCAAGTATCAGGATCTAAGTTTCCTATTGGCAGTGGGCAATACAAATATGGTAAGAGTTTTGAGAATACTTACATTGCTACTCAGCCAGGCGATGTATTTTATATTTTTTCTGATGGGTTTCAAGACCAGTTTGGTGGTGGAAACGATAAAAAATATATGAAAAGGCGTTTTAGGGAATTATTGCTCAGCATAAGTTCGTTGCCGCTGACCGAACAAAAACAATTGCTCAAACAAGAGCTCAGAGCCTGGCAAAAGGACAACTACCAAACAGATGATGTGTTGGTGGTAGGAGTTAAGGTTTGAGCGTTTTTTGGGTGGAATGATGCCAGGCAAAAACTTCGTCGAAGCGCACTTCTGTACCCTATACCAAACAACCACGCATAAAAATATCAATCAAAAGGAAAAACAAGTTTTTCAACTCTTAGAATATTTTACAAATCATTTGTATTTTTGTTTGAATGCTTCTTACGCACTACTTAAAAATTAACAAAAAACATGGCAGTTTTTCTTTACCCAACACTTCATCAAAAGCACTGAATGCTATTTCAACAATTTGTCAATAAATTTAATGACGAAGATTTTCTTCGGCAGTTCCCTCGTAGTTTTAAATATGCTTTTCACATATTTACTAGCATTACTATGTTGGGGGCTTCGCTATGGGTAAGCTTGAGCATTGCATACGGTTTATACAATGTAGCTATTATCCCTGCGGGCTTTATGGTAACTACATTGCTTAGCATGTGGTACTTGTACGCTTCGCAAAACTTTAAGATAGTACGTTTTATTCAAATCCTTACCAGCATGACGCTGCCTTTTGTGTACCAGTGGACATTGGGTGGGTACATGGCTACAGGTGCGGTGATGTTGTGGTCGTTTATACCACTGTTTGGGCTTTTATCATTTACTCATATAGAGCGCGCCAATTACTGGATCGTCTGGTTTATACTATTACTGGTAGCCAGTGCTTTTATTGATCATCAGGTACAGGTACGCACCCCACAAATATTACAGAGCAACATCAACCAGAAATTTTTCTTTACGATCAATGCAGGTATTATAGGAGTCATTACTTTTTTTATGATCCGTGCCTACATTGTAGTAAATATCAAACGCCGAAAGGTCAACCGCTTGTTGAAAAACCAAAGATCAGAGTTGATTGCCAAGAATCATGAGATTAAGCAAAAAAACGAAGCCATACGCTTACAGCAAGCAGAACTTTCTGACCTGAGCCATTTCAAAGACAAGTTGTTGTCTATCATTTCGCACGACCTCAAAAGTCCACTCAACACACTACAAGGCACGCTTACCTTATTGGGAGCTGGCGCCATTACTCCTGAAGAACTTCAGGTGCTTACTCTGGAATTACGCGATAAAATGCAAGCCACCCGCTACCTCATGGAAAACATTTTGCAATGGGCTATGATGCAAATGGAAAAGGTAAAGTTTACTCCCGAATTACTTAATTTACACGATATAACCGCAGATACCCTTAAGGTACTGACTGCTACACAAAATAAAAATATTGAATTGTATAACGATGTTCCTGCCGAAACAAAGGTGTTTGCTGATGCACACATGGTAGCATTGGTGATCAGAAACCTGAGTGCTAATGCTATTAAGTTTACCCAACAAGATGGTGAGGTGAGGGTAACTGCTCAAGCAATGGATAAAGGCTATGTTGAGGTGGCCATTCAAGACAATGGTGTAGGTATACCACCTGATGTATTGCCCTATTTGTTTGACAGTACCCATACTTATACTACTGAGGGCACTGACGACGAAAAAGGTACAGGGTTGGGGTTGTTGCTTTGCCAGGAGTTTGTAGAGAAGAACCAGGGGAAAATATGGGCAGAAAGTACTCAAGGCGAAGGCACTACTTTTAAATTTACCCTGCCACGCAAAGCACCTGTTTTGGAGAGTCAAAAATAGGCTTCAGTTTGGAGGTGACCTTTCCATCATTTATTCCTGAGAAGCTGAAAAAGACGATTTAAATAATAAATGATCCCTCACCCATGTTCCCCCTTTAAACACCCGCTACTTGCCTCAGGTTATACAAATCATAAGTTGTAGTTTTAACAACATAACAAGTATAACAGACTTATTATAAACAATGTAATTTTACTTGTAGTCTTGGGTATGCATTGACATACCAGTACTTATGACTACTTATACACCAAACCTTTTACATATATAACATGAGAAAATTTTACCTAGTAGCTTGCTTCCTGTGGGGGTTAGCCAGTGTTATTCAGGCACAAACTCAACCTATATTTGCTACTCAGCCCGCCATTAGTCCGGACGGCAATCAAGTAGCGTTTTCGTTTCAGGGAGATATATGGGTAATGGCTGCTAATGGTGGAGTTGCCCGCCGCCTCACGATTCACCAGGGGTACGATGCCAACCCTATATGGAGCTCCGATGGCAAACACATTGCTTTTAGTAGCAACCGGGCGAGCAATTACGATGTTTTTACCATTCCAGCCAACGGAGGAGCGACCAAACGCCTTACTTACCACAGCAGTGGCGACCAAGCCACTTGCTGGACAGCTCAAAACGAGGTTTTGTTTACTTCACGGGTTAGGGCTTATCGCCAAATTGCTTATGAACGTGAAATACACAAAGTAAGTGCTGAGGGGGGGACTCCGCAAAGAATGCTGGATGCCCAAGGGTACATGCCTACCCAATCGCCCAATGGCAAACTCATTGCCTTTGTACGTGGCACTTGTGGCGTCGTACGTGAAGCCTACCAGGGTCCTGCCAACAGAAATATATGGATATATAATAACGAGACGAAACAGTATACCCAACTGACCAACGACCCATCGAATGAGTTTCAACCGATTTGGAGCGATGATAATGCTTTGTATTATATAAGCGCCAAAAGTGGTAAGTATAATATTTATCAACAAAAACTCAACACAGATGGCACTGCTAACGGCAATGCACGCCAAATTACCCGGTATACCGACGATGGCATACGCTATTTTGGCGTAAGCCGTAACAATCAATTGGTATTTGAGCGCCAGATAAGCTTGTATACAATGAACGCCAACGAAGGAAAGGCTAAAAAACTGACCATACAGGCAACCAATGACTATCGGTTTGACCAGGTGACCCACCAAACTTACCGCAATGGGGTGGCTGATTATAAGGTAGCACCCAATGGCAAATATGTGGCAGTAGAGATTAGAGGTGAAATATTTATAAAACCTATAGCCAAAGACAAGCGCAAAGCGATGAACTTGTCTGACCATGCTTTTCGTGATGAATCACCTGAATGGCTCAATGACTCTACCCTTGTTTTTATTTCTGACCGTAATGGGCAGCGCGACTTATACCTGGTGCGATCAATAGACAAAAAACAAAGTAACCTGTATAAAACACTTAAAACCAAAGTGATACAACTTACCCAAACCAAGGCAGAGGAGTTTGCACCTACACTATCGCCCAATGGCAAAAAAATAGCTTATCGACGAGGCAGAGGCGAGCTGGTGGTAGCTAGTATATCGGCAACAGGCAAGCTTAGCAATGAAAAAGTATTGGTAAAAGGTTGGGCAACTCCAGGAGGAGTCGCCTGGAGCCCTGATAGTCGTTGGCTGTCTTACTCACTTACTAACCTTAACTTTAACCGAGAAGTATACATTCAGGCTGCCAACAACAGCCAGCCAGGGGTAAATGTAAGCATGCATCCTCGTGGCGATTACGGTGCAGTATGGAGTCCGGATGGGTCGAAACTGGCATTTATGTCTAACCGTATCAATGACTACGACGTATGGTTTGTGTGGTTGAACCGGGCAGATTGGGAAAAATCAAAATCAGACCACGAAGAAGGTGGGTACTATGATGACCCTGACAAGAAAAAGAGTAAGCCCAAAAAGAATGCGCTGGTAAACATAGATTTTGAAAATATCCATCATCGGGTAGCCAGGGTTACTTCGCTGCCTGGCAATGAAGGTGGCTTGGCTATTGGCAATAAAGGGCAAACTTTTTATTTTACAGCTACCAATCCCACCGCCCGTCACCATCGATATGATTTGTATCAGGTAAAATGGGATGGCTCCCAAACAAAAATGCTTACCAAAAGGGGCAAAAACCCCCGAAGATTATTGCTATCGCCGAAAGGCAAAAAACTGCACTTTTTGGCAAGTGGTGTATTGCAACAAATGTTGCTCAAGGCAAAAAAAACAACTCCTCTCCCTCATGAAGCCAAAATGGTGATTGACCATCACCAAGAAAGAATACAAATGTTTGAAGAAGGTTGGCGTGCGCTCCAGGCAGGTTTTTATGACCCTAATTTTCACGGGCAAAACTTTGTTGCTTTGCGCAAAAAATACAAACCTTGGGCTTTGGCAGCTTCTACTACGCAAGACTTTCGGATGATATATAACCGTATGCTGGGACAGCTCAACGCCAGCCACATGGGGTTGTATGGCCCTAACCCTGAAACCATTCAGCGAGAACAGACTGGTTTGTTAGGTGCAGAGGTGGTGCCAGTAACCACAGGAGTAAAAATAGTGCACGTGATCAGGCATGCCCCTGCTGACAGAACCCGCAGCAAACTCAATGAAGGTGATGTCATTACCAAAGTAAACGGGCAGGAAGTCAATGACAAGGTTAACTTTTACTCATTACTCACCAACACCCACAATGAACGGGTGATGTTGACAGTACAAGGTAAAGGTGGGACTCGTGAGGTCATTATTCGTCCAATAAAAAGCTTGTCTAACCTTTTATATGAAGAGTGGATAAGTGACCAGAAAGCTTTGGTAAAAAAGTACTCTGGAGGACGCTTAGGCTATATCCACATCCGGGGAATGAATATGCCAAGTTTTGAGCGGTTTGAACGCGAACTGATGGCAAGTGGTTATGGCAAAGAAGGCATTGTGATTGATGTACGTTTTAATGGGGGAGGTTGGACTACCGACTATTTAATGGCAGTGCTCAACGTACGTCAACACGCCTATACCATTCCACGTGGGGCAGTAAAAAGCCTACAAAAAGAACATAAAAAGTACCGTAACTATTACCCGTTTAGCGAGCGCTTGCCTTTGTCGTCCTGGGTAAAGCCTTCGGTAGCCTTGTGCAACGAAAACAGCTACTCAAACGCTGAGATATTTTCACATGCTTACAAACATCTGGGCATAGGCAAGCTGGTGGGTAAGCCTACTTTTGGGGCGGTAATTTCTACTGGTAGCCGTCGTTTGATAGATGGCTCGCGAGTGCGCATGCCATTTAGAGCCTGGTATGTAAAAGCTACCGAAAAAAACATGGAGCTGGGGCCTGCCGTGCCTGACTTTGTGTTAGACAATGTACCAGATAACCGGGCTAAAAAAGAAGATGCTCAGCTGAAAAAAGCGGTAGAGGTATTGCTCAAGCAAATAGACACAAAAAAATAAAGTGTGCAAAACCGCTCAGATTAAGAACTTGGGCGGTTTTTATTTTGTTCACTGCTTTGAGATATTCAACCCATCCGAAACTTGGGCGTTCTTTGATGTATCGATGTGGGCTGTTTTGTGCTTTGCCTCTGGCAAATGGGTGGAGTGTGAGTGGATATCGAAAAATATATACCCAATGACTAATAACACCACGATAAAATTGGCAATGACTGCCACGTTTTGTTGTGTTTGGTGCTGTACACCTGCCCAAAAACCCATAGTTGGGGCGGTGGTGCGGTGGTAGTATACTTTCTTTATTTTTTTGCGTTGTTTTTGGTTTCTTCGCCTAAAAAACTCTTGCAAAGTAATGGGCGCGTGATGAGTACACTCTGATGGGTGGGTTTTGTGCTGGTTACATAACCCAGCGTACCAGATCAAATCATTGTTTTTTGGGTTCAGGGCTCTGATCTCTTTCTTGCTTTTTACCTTTACCCAGTCATCATAGTTGTTGGCTGTTTTCATTAGGTCAAGTCTTAATAATTACCTCAAATGTTGATTTATTGGGCACAAAAACTTTGCCTTGGCTACCAAAAATAATTCTAAGTTTTCGGGCAATTGTTCAAATAATTGTAATCACTGGCTTTGGATGGTTATTTAGAAAAAATAAAAGTAATGCCTAATACAACCAGAAGTTGTATAGGCTTTGGCAAATGGATAACTTAGCTTGAGTAAAAGCTTTGTACAAACTCTACATAACACCTCAATACCTATATGTACTTATTCGAATTTGGTGCCTGGCACGATTTACCTTTTGACTCCAAAAAAATCACCCGGCTTAAGGCGTATTTAAATACTGTATGGCAAAACCGCCACTTATTTTACAATGCCTCTTTGCCCAATACAGTCCAACAGCGTATGTTTGATTTTGACGGGCACCAGATCAAGGCACGCAACTATGTGGGTTTTGTAAGGTTTGAAGGTCACGATATATATGTCTTGCCCAAGGTTTTCAACTGTTTGACGCCTCCCCCACCTAAGGTATGTTTTGACCACGTGTTGTATTATTTAAGCTACAGCCAACGAGTACGTTTTCCTTTTGCGCTGGCACGTACCCACACCAGTCCGTCATTATTTTTACCCGAAATATGCATCTTTCTGTTTGCTTCTTATGCCGAACAATTGCTCATCGAACAACCATTGCATTTGTACCAGGAACGCACTGAAGAGTTAGATTTCCTGAAAGGACAGCTTGACATTGACCAATACCTCAAAGAAAATATAGCCACTGGCAACTGGCAAAAACTACATAGCCGCCACACACCTTTGCTTTACAATAACCGGTTTAACCAGTTGGTAAAGTACACTGCACGCCAGTTGCTTCTCATGACCCAATACGCACCTTCGCTGGAACACCTGCAGCACATGATTGCACTCTTGCAAAATGTAAGCGATGTACCCATGACTTATAAAGATTGCATGAAAATACGCCTGCCAGAGCAACAAATAGCCCTACAGACAGTGGTAGATATGTGTGCTATGTTTTTGGGCAACGAAATGATCAATTATGAGGTGGGGCAAAAGTACAACTTTGCATTTTTGTTGCCAATGGAGTTGGTGTATGAGGACTTCATTGGCCAATTTGTACAAACTCACTTTGCCCAATGGCAACCCCGACTGCAACCCAAGAAATACCTTGGTCGGAACCCAACAGGTAAGCCTGTCTTTAGTGTCCAACCGGATATGTTGCTGGGGAGCCCTCAGGTAATTGCCGATACTAAATATAAAATAAGAGAAGTACCTTTGCGACATAGCCAAACTGCTATAGAAGAAAGTGATATTTATCAAATGATTGCGTATGCCCTGGGGTATCGCTGCTCTGAAATGGTACTGTTGTACCCGGCAAGTTACAGGCAGCCCAAAACGCTGAGTTTCTCTGAGTCTTTCAACATACAAAGCGATTTATTGACCACCCCTTTGCGCATAAGGGCAGAGAGTCTTGACATTACCACTACTGCCCAAACAAAGTTTGCTGAAGCGCTTGAGCAAAAGTTAAAAAAACAACTGCAACGTATTTTTGAGTCTCATTAGAAAACCCTTTTTTGAGTGTATTACTTGGTCAATTCCACCCTATATTCCAATGTTTGTGACCTATATGTACCTTTTCTGCCTGTGTTGTAATTGTTGCTTTGTGAATTTTTATTATATTTAAGATACCTCTAGGTAAAACCTCCGTAGATTATAGCGAATATGTTTTTTTAGAACCCATGAATAAAGCACTTCATTGTGTCCTTTTAGTTTTACTCATCATTGATACTGTACAGGGGCAGACAACCCGAACCAAAGCAGGCAAGCCTTTAATAGAGGTATACAATACTAAAACCTATGGTGGAGACCGCCAGGTATGGGCAATAGCTCAAGACAAGAGAGGGGTGATGTATTTTGGGCACAACAAGGGTTTGATTGAGTATGATGGGGTATCGTGGAGAAAAATAGCTACTCCTCATAACAAAAGAGTACGATCGCTTGCTGTAGACAAACAAGGTACTGTATATGTGGCTTCAGTAGGAGACTTTGGTTACCTCAAACCCGACTCAAGAGGTTTTTTACAATATCAGTCGTTGCTGCCTGAACTCCCCAAAAACAGTCGTGACTTTGGCGATGTATGGCGAGTGAGTATTGTAAAAAATAAGGTCAACTTTATTACTTTTCCACATTTGTATTGTTTCCAAAACAAAAAATTACTGCGCATATACCACTCGCCCAAACCCTACCGCTTTCATTATAGCTTTAATATTGCTGGTATGCTTTACCAACCTCGCCAAGCCAATGGTATAACCACCTATGACGCTGACTCGCTTAAAACCATTGCTGGGGCTGCTAACATAGGAGAATCACGTGTATTTGCTATGTTACCCTATCCGGGGCAAAAAATATTACTTTGCGAAGCCACTACCAAGTTTTGGTTGTATGACACAAATACACAGCAAGCAAAACGTTTTCGTTCTGACTTAGACAACACTTGGGAAAAACAAGCCATTTACTGCGGAGTGAATCTACCCAATGGTTTATTTGCATTTGGCTCCAGATTGCGAGGGGTGATCATTATGAACAGACAAGGTAAAGTAATAGACTTGATTGATAAAACTAAAGGTTTGCCCGACAATACCGTGTGGAGTCTCTATTATGAACCAAACACCCAAAACCTATGGGTGGGCACCGACCAAGGCATTGCCCGAATAGACGTAAGCTCACCTCTGGAACAGTTTGATGATATACATGGGCTTGAGGGTTCTATAGATGATATACTTCGTTTTAAGAATACTTTGTATGTATCGAGCGGTGTGGGAGTATTTCGCCTCAAAAACAATCGTTTTCAACGTATAAAAGGCATCAAACGACAAACTTGGGGGCTTTGGTCATACCAAGCCCCTAATGTGAAAGAGGAACATTTAATGATAAGCAACAACCTAGGCATATATACACTAAAAGACACTATTGCTCAATTGATTTTACCCGAAAAAAGCGTGTTCCGGACGCATACCGACCATACTAACCCACGCCGAATGTACATAGGTTTTATAGACGGATTGGGGTCAGTTGTCTATAAAAATCGCCAATGGCAGATCGAAGTAGAACGCTACGAAGGGCTCACTGAGCCGGTTCGGCAGGTGTTGCAAGACAAGCAAAACCGGGTTTGGGTAAGCACACGCTACAAGGGGGTAGGCTTGTTGGAAGGCAAAAAAATCACTATGTTTGATTCTACTGCTGGGTTACCACCTGGCAGAGTAAACATAGTGTTTCAAGGTGGCCAACTCTATCATCTTACCCAAAAAGGGGAATATGTTTTTGATGAGGCTAAAAGACGCTTTCATAAATCACATGTTTTAAGTAAACCACTGGGTGATACACCCCTCAGTTTTTTATCGTTTGACTCTACCCAAGCTTATTGTATTGCTAAACAGCTTCCTAAAAAACAGTATGTACCTTATGTCAAACGAGGACAGCACTACCGGGCAGATACATCAGTGTTTAAACCCATTTATGACAAAATGCTTGATCGGGTAGAGGTAGAAACTAATGGAATATTTTGGTTGTCGTCTGACGAAGGTTTTTTCAGGTATGATGCCAAAGCACCTTTTCTGTTGCAAAAGAAATTCACCACACTTATTCGTCGGGTGCAAGCCCACCCCGACTCGCTTCTATATGCAGGCTACCAACCCCCCCCCTCTCCTACCCTATCCTATAGTCATAACTCACTTACTTTTGCCTACGCTGCCTTATATTTTGGCTTTGCCCACAAAAACCAATACAGTTACCAATTGGTAGGCTATGACAAAGAGTGGTCGGAATGGAGTAGTGACAATAAAAAAGGGTATACCAACCTCAATGAGGGCAAATATACTTTTCGGGTAAAATCCCGCAACCTTTACGGTATCGAGAGCAACATTGCCACCTATAGCTTTATTATACTTCCCCCCTGGTATCGCACCTGGTGGGCGTTTGTAGTATATGTATTGCTATTGCTCGTGATCATAGCAGGCAGTATTCGCTGGTACACGGCGCGTTTGCAACGACAAAAAGTAATGCTAGAGAAAAAGGTACAAAGACGTACAAGGGAGATTTTAAAGCAAAAAGAAGAAATTCAGGCACAAAACGAGGAGTTATGGCAACAAAGCGAAGAAATTGCCAGTCAACGAGATGCTATAGAAGAAGCCCGTGATGCCTTGAACCTAAAAAATCTACATATGAAGCAGAGCATCAAATCAGCCGAAACCATTCAGTCGGCCATATTGCCTCTGATAGAAGACCTGCAACAGGCCCTACACGAACACTTTGTTATTTTTATGCCTCGCGATATTGTATCAGGTGACTTTTACTATTTAGAAACCGTAGGCAACAAAACCATTGTGGCTGCCATTGACTGTACCGGGCACGGGGTACCAGGGGCATTTATGAGCCTGATTGGGTATACCTTGCTCAATGATATTGTGAATGTACAGCAAAAAACCAATCCTGGCAACATATTGGAGACCCTCAGAGTAGAACTAAAAGTAGCATTAAAACAAGAAAAAACGGGCAGGCATAATGGCATGGATGTAGCTATGGTGACCTTGGAACACCTCCCTGAAGCGCAAGTAAAAGTACTTTTTGCCGGAGCACGGCGTCCCCTTTGGTATATTGAACCCAACCACCCAGAGGTACAACAAATAAGTGGAAGTAAAATATCGGTCGGGTTTAACTATGAGCACAAGCGTACTATTGCCACACATGAGCTATTGCTCGCCACAGGAACAAAACTTTACCTGGGATCAGACGGCTTTGCTGACCAAAATAATGACTGTAGGCAAAAGTTTGGCTCAGTCCAACTCATAAAGCTACTCGCGAGCACCAGTCATTTACCACTTACCAAACAAAGGCATTGCCTTGAGAAAGTATTGAAAGAGTTTATGGCAGGTACCGAACAACGTGACGATATTTTGCTGATGGGCATAAAATTATAACCAATCGGGTTTTGCCTGATGCTTGTCCAATAAAATTTATTATATTTAATACTTCATAAATAAGTATTAGTACAATAGGCAATCAACTATAGGCAGGGTTCCGGGCTAATGATGCTTACTTATCAGTTGAATTTAATTACGAACGTACCTGAAATATAATGGAAGTTCAGGGTTTACAGGAATGGTTGATCAAACAAAATACATTTTTAATTCACTGTCACAGTGCTTGACCTGAGGGTCTGTAGTTACGAATTTTTCAATTACTTACTTTCTGCCACAACTCACAAACCTACTATACCTTATCAGCTGTCTTTAATTTATTACCCTACTCAATAATTCTATGTAAAATAAAAAAAATAAAGTAATCTAAAGGAAAGTAGTACCTGTTTTTTGAAGAAAGACAAAGACTAGAGACGAAGTTCAGTAGATGAGCTACACAATGCTTGAACTCCGTTTTGTGGTTAGGTAAGTTTTGTAGATTTACTATAGGGATTTTTTGAGGGAGTATTTTATGCTGAGAACTATGAAAAAAGCATTGACTTACACATGGTGGTTATTATTCATCGCAGGTTTTGCACAAGGGCAAATCACTCCTCAAAAGCAAGGAAAACTTTTGCTAGACAACTACCCACCCAAAATATACAAAGGCGACCGACAAGTATGGGCAATAGCACAGGACCAAAGGGGAGTGATGTACTTTGGACACGACAAAGGGCTGGTACAATATGATGGGGTAAACTGGCGCCACTCACTTATGCCTAAAAACACAAGGGTAAGGTCGATGGGGTTGACCAAAGATGGGACACTATACATTGGTTCGGCGGGTGATTTTGGCTACCTGGCTCCCAACTCGAAAGGCTTTTTAAAGTTTGTATCTCTGCTGCCTACTGTTCCCAAAAACCAACGAAACTTTAGCGATGTATGGAAAACAATCATTGCCCAAGACAAAGTGTACTTTGTAACCTTGACCCAAATATTTTGTTATCAAAACAACCAACTATATAAGATATACAAAACCAGCCCCAAACATTTTTTTCACTTGAGCTTTGGGGTATACGATCAACTTTGGCAACCCCAAAGCCAACAAGGAATTGCTCGATTAAAAGCAGACTCTCTACAGGTGATTAAGGGGACCTTGAAAGCCAACAGGGGTCATGTATATACCATGATGCCTTACCCTGGCAACAAAATATTGATAGTAGATGCTTTAGCGGAGTTTTGGTTGTATGACCTCAAATCTGGTCAGGTAGCTCCATTTGCCCGCCACTTAAGCAAAATATTTAGTCGCGACGAAGTATACAGTGGTACTGCTTTGCCCAACGGACAGTTTGCCTTGGGCACCCGTACTAAAGGTTTAGTCATTATTGACCAACAGGGGCAGGTCGTGAGTATAATTGATCAGTCGCAAGGGTTAATCGACAATACTGTTTGGGAAGTATACTACCAAACAGGCACTCAAAACTTATGGGTAGGCACTGATAAAGGCCTTACCAGAATAACTATAGGCTTGCCCTGGGAACTGTACGATGCTAGTCACGGACTAGAGGGGTCGGTAGAGGATGTACACCATTTTAAAGGTAAAACCTATGTAGCTACCAGTGTGGGGGCTTTTCTGTTAGACAAAGGTCAGTTTAAACAAGTGAAAGGCTTGAGTAGTCAAACCTGGGATTTTTTCACCTACCAAGTACCTAACTCCACCGAACAACGCTTGTTGGTTGCCAATAGCCGAGGAATATACACCCTACAGGACTCTGTATTTAAACAAGTGATACCAGAACAAAGCGCTTATAGTTTTTGTGTAGATAAAAATAACCCCAAGCGATTGTATGTAGGTTTTTTAAATGGTCTGGGCACTTGGTTATATCAGAATGGACGATGGGAAACAGAAAAACGTCGATTAAAAGGAGTGGTAGACCCTCCCTGGCAAATCATGCAGAGCGCCCAAGGGAAAATCTGGCTTGCTACTCGTTATAAGGGAGTAGGCTTATTAGAGCACAACCAGGTCACCTTGTTTGATTCGCTGGCGGGGCTTCCGCCCAAAATGGTAAACATGCTCATGTACCAAAACAAGTTGTATTATTGTGCCCAGGATGGCATATACACTTTTGATGAGGCAAGCCGTCGTTTTAAGCCAGACCTCACCTTTGATAAACTACTGAACAACCCTAAAACTACACAAGTAGAGTGCGATACTACCCAAACTTATTGGATCGCCCAAAATGCCCGCTCCAAACGCTGGGTGCCTTATTATAAAACAACCAAAGGCTATAACCCTGACAGCCTGATACTGAAGCCGATATACAGCAAAAAAATCAACACGATTGACATTGACCCCAATGGGGTGTATTGGATTTCTACCAACGAAGGGCTGGTAAAGTACAATGCACGTAACACACTCAATATTCAACAGCAATTTAAAGTACTGCTGCGTAAGGTGCAAATCGGGCAAGACTCGGTGCTCTTTGCGGGAAATAAAATCACTGAACCACCTACACTCCTCTATACCAACAACTCGCTTACCTTTGACTATGCTGCTTTGTATTTTAACTCTACTGATAAAAATGAATATAGCTATCAATTGGTAGGCTATGACAAACATTGGGCAAAATGGACTAGTAAAACCCAAAAAGAGTACACCAACCTAGACGAAGGTACTTACACATTTAAGATAAAAGCACGTAATCTCTATGGCATAGAAAGTCACGTAGCTACTTATCAGTTTACAATACTTCCCCCTTGGCACCGTACCTGGTGGGCGTATGTATTGTTTGCAGTATTGTTTGCCTTGAGCTTATTTGGTGGGGTAAAACTATATACCAACCGCTTGCACAAGCAAAAGGTGGTACTGGAGCACAAAGTAAGCCTGCGTACTCAGGAAGTGGTGAAGCAAAAAGAAGAGATTTACGAACAAAACAAGGAGCTTTTACAGCAAAGCGAAGAACTACAGCAACAAAGTGAAGAAATTATGGCGCAACGTGACGCCATAGAAGAGTCTCATAAAACGCTCAATGAACGTAATTACCAGATTACCCAAAGTATTAAATCGGCAGAGACTATTCAGGCGGCTATCTTGCCATTTGCCGATCGGCTACAGGCTTTGATCGGAGAGCACTTTGTGATTTTTCGTCCGCGAGATGTAGTATCGGGTGATTTTTATTATATAGAACAGGTAGGCAATGTTACTATAGCGGCAGCCATTGACTGTACTGGGCACGGCGTGCCAGGAGCTTTTATGAGTCTAATTGGTTATGCACTGCTCAATGACATTATTTATGCCCAACAAAAAACCAACCCCGCCCAAATATTAGAAACCCTGCGTCAAGAACTACGCAATGCGCTCAAACAAGAACAAACCGGCAAACAACACGGCATGGATGTGGCAATGGTTACTATAGAACCCCAAAACAACACCAGTATACAAGTACATTTTGCCGGAGCCAAACGCCCACTTTGGTATACTACCCCTGAAGACGATAAAATACAGGTAATAAAAGGCAGTAATGTATCTATAGGGATTGACTACGTGGAAGGCAGAGCAATTACCAGCCAGCAACTATTGTTAGAAAAAGGTTCGATACTGTACCTAAGTTCTGACGGCTTTGCTGACCAAAACAATCAAGACCGAAAAAAGTTTGGGACAAGGTCGCTTAAAACACTGTTAGCCCAAAACAAATCACTTGCCTTACCTCAGCAACAATCGTTACTTGAACAAGCCTTAGATGAGTTTATGCAAGGCACCGAACAAAGAGACGATATTTTGTTGATAGGCATAAAACTATAATACATAAGCAAGACCGTTAAAAAACCGTTAAATAATAAGCATAAACACCAAACAACAAAATAATATTTCACGTTGCATCATTATTGCTAATCAGTTACAGTTAAGTATCTGTTGATAGTTGTTTTTTTGCCAACTATATAGTGTTTCTTTCCTCAACCGCTAAGTTATTACTTCCTTTCCTATACGCCTTATTAAGTAAGCTCTAGTTACCCTCCAACAATATGATTGATTGGGTATATTATTACATACCTGTTTCAATGATTTGACAGATGAACTATGATAAAAAAACAAAACGTTATGCTGCTATGGTGGATATGTATAGGCCACTTGTCCACGGCTCAGGTAAACACCCAACAACAAGGCAAACCTGTAATACAAAACTACAGCGCTAAAGAGTACAACAGTCACCAACAGATTTGGTCTATGGTGCAAGACAAGCGAGGTTTTATGTATTTTGGAACCGATGAAGGTTTGGTTGAGTATGATGGGGTAACCTGGCGACAAATTGCTACCCCCAGCAATAAAAGGGTGAGGTCGCTTGCAGCAGATAAAAATGGGGGGGTGTACCTTGGGTTACCTGGCGACTTTGGCTACTTGGCTCCTAACAAACAAGGGTACTTGGCCTATCAATCTTTACTACCTGCTTTGCCCAAAGACAAACGCCGTTTTAGTGATGTATGGACCACAGTGGCTGCTCAAGGCTGGGTACATTTTATTACTATGACCAAAGTGTACTCTTACCAGAATAACAAATTTGTAAAAAGACATGAGTTTCCTGAAAAAACCACGCTTTTTCCAGGATTTAACATAAACGGTACTTGGTACCAGCCACATACGAATGTGGGTATTGATGTGTTAAAAGGGGAAGTTCTAAACACTATCAGAGGGTCTGAAAAAATAGGGAAAGGGCAGGTATTTTCTATGTTGCCTTACCCAGGGCAAAAGGTGTTGATTCAAGAGGCAAATACGGGCTTTTGGTTGTATGACAAGCGCTCTGCTACATTTACCAAGTTTGACTCAGAGATCAACCACAAAAAGTACCTTATTTACTGTAGCACCGCGTTGCCCAATGGTTGGTTTGCGTTTGGTACCCGAACCCATGGAGTGTTACTGATGGATAAAGCGGGAAAGTTACTAAGTGTGATTAACCGAGATAGAGGTTTGTGTAACAATACCATCTGGAGCATTTACCACCAAAAGGGTACTCAAAACCTATGGGTGGGCACTGACAATGGCATTGCCAAGGTGATGTATGATGTTCCAATGTTACAATTTGACGCATCTACTGGATTGGAAGGAGCCGTTATTGCTTCATGTCGATTTCAGCAAAAGCTGTATGTGTCTACTACAGTAGGGGTTTTTCGGTTAGACCCAGAGGGTTTTACCAGGATCAAGGGAATCAAAGGGCAAAGCATTAATTTTACAATTCATCATCATCCCAACACTGGACAACAACAATTGTTGGTGGGGAGTTCACAAGGCTTGTTTGCCATCAAAGGCAATATAGCTCAGCTATTATTTGAAGAACAAGTGGTCGTTAAGTTTTTGCCTGACCGACAACAACCTACCAAGGCTTATTTAGCTCTATTGAACGGGATAGGTACCAGGGTATACAAGCAAGGTAAGTGGCAAGTAGAACAGGCACTCATGGAAGGTTTGAAAGATCCACCATTGCAGATGAGGCAAGATAAAAAACAGCAGCTTTGGTTTGTTACCCACTACAAAGGTGCAGGGTTGGTAGAGGGTAATAAGGTAACCCTGTTTGACTCAACGGCTGGCCTGCCCACTCAAAAGCTAAATATCGTCTCTTATAATGGAGATTTGTACTATACTACCCCAAAAGGCATTTACTCGTTTGATGCCAACAAGCGTTGTTTTGTACGCGATTATGGCATCAACCAACACTTGGGCTACCACAAAAAACAAGCGGTTGCGTTTGCCGAAAACGATTCTACCCAAACCTATTGGTTGGCACAGGACGCGCAATCAAAAACTAACTTGGTTTGTAAGAAAAAAGGCAGTGTCTTTATACGAGATACCCTGACGCTAAAAGCATTGTACGAAAAAGAGGTGACAGGGGTAAATATAGAACCTAATGGTATTTTTTGGATTTCGACTGATGAGGGTTTAGTACGCTATGATGGAAACCGTCGGTCAAACATACAACAAAGTTTTAAAGTAAATATACGCAAGGTAGTTACCAATAACGATTCGGTATTGTATGCGGGCTATCAAACTGCTACTGCCCCCACATTGCCTTATACCCACAACTCACTCACCTTTGACTATGCTGCCTTGTATTTTAGTTTTACCGACAAAACCCAGTATAGTTATCAATTGGCAGGCTATAAAAGCGATTGGTCTAAGTGGACCAGTAAAACCCAGAAAGAATATACCAACTTACCGGAAGGCAATTATGTATTTAGGGTAAAATCACGCAATATTTATGGCGTAGAAAGCGTAGTGGCCACTTATAGTTTTAAAGTATTGCCGCCTTGGTACCGTACCTGGTGGGCAAGGGTATTATATGTAGCAGCAGCCTTGCTTGTGTTATATGGGGGAATCAAAATATATACGATGCGTTTGCGCCAACAAAAAACAATGCTGGAGCAAAAAGTAGTCGAGCGTACCCAAGAGGTAGTAAAACAAAAAGAAAAGATAGAAGCACAACACGAAGTGTTACAACAAAAAAGTGAAGAAATCACTGCTCAAAATGAAGCCTTACAGCAAAAGAGTAATGAAATCACCGCTCAAAATGAAGAACTGTTTCAACAAAGTGAAGAAATTATGGCGCAACGTGATGCCATAGAGATGTCAAATAAGGCACTTAATAAACAAAACTACCATATTACCCAAAGTATTAAATCAGCTGAAACTATTCAGGCAGCGATTTTGCCTTTTGCCGATCGTCTACAGGCGTTAATTGGAGAGCACTTTGTGCTTTTCCGTCCACGAGATGTGGTATCGGGTGATTTTTATTATATCGAGCAGGTGGGCAATGTTACTATAGCAGCTGCCATTGACTGTACTGGGCACGGAGTACCAGGAGCATTTATGAGTTTGATTGGCTATGCATTGCTCAATGACATTATTTATGCCCAACAAAAAACCAACCCTGTCCAAATATTGGAAACCCTGCGCCAAGAACTACGCAACGCGCTCAAACAAGAACAAACCGGCAAACAACACGGCATGGATGTGGCAATGATAAATATCACGCCCTCTAACAACCACCAAGTAACTGTACACTTTGCTGGAGCCAAGCGCCCACTATGGTATGCTCCCCCCGAAAATGACCAGCTCCAGGTTGTCAAGGGTAGCAATGTCTCTATAGGCATTGATTATGTAGAAGGCAGAACCATTACCAGTCAACAATTATTACTGGACAAAGGAACCGTGTTATACCTTAGCTCTGATGGTTTTGCTGACCAAAATAATGCGCAACGCAAAAAGTTTAGTGGCAGACGTTTGCGACAACTACTTGCCCAAAATAGTACCCTTCCCTTGGTTGAACAACAACAATTGCTTGAGCAAGCATTGGATGAGTTTATGGTAGATACTGAACAACGTGACGATATTTTACTCATGGGCATCAAGTTGTAATTTGTACTTGAAAGTTTGACAATACAGGGCTGTACTGTCAGGGAGTTTGATACCTGCCAGGTTCTGAAAATCTGGCAGGTAAGGTGGCTTAGGCCTTTCAAACTTTATCAAGTAGCATTCGTTTTTTCGCTCTTCACTACTACATCGTGAGCGCCACCTTCTATAATGCTGGTAGACGATACCAACGTGATTTTGGCGTTGCGTTTCATTTCGTCCAGATTGGCACAACCACAGCTACACATGGTAGACTTGATTTTGGCAATGGTGCGATCCATATTATCTTTTAGTTTTCCGGCATAAGGCACGTAGCTGTCTACCCCCTCCTCAAACTTGAGTGAACTATTGCCCCCCGAATCGTAACGTTGCCAGTTACGCGCCCGGTTAGAGCCTTCTCCCCAATACTCTTTGAAGTAATTGCCTTCAATTTTCACCTTTTTGGTAGGGCTTTCGTCAAAACGAGCAAAGTATCTTCCCATCATAATAAAATCGGCACCCATAGCCATTGCCAATACCATGTGGTAGTCTTGCACGGTGCCCCCATCGGTACAAATAGGAATATATATGCCCGTTTTTTCAAAATATTCATCGCGTGCCTTCGCTACTTCAATCACTGATGTAGCCTGCCCACGTCCAATCCCTTTTTGCTCACGGGTAATACAAATAGACCCTCCGCCAATGCCCACCTTGATAAAGTCGGCTCCGGCATCTGCCAGGTAGTTAAACCCTTCTTTGTCTACAATATTTCCAGCACCTATTTTTACTGAGTCGCCAAAAGTATCTTTTACATAGCGAATGGTGTCATATTGCCATTCAGAGTACCCATCCGACGAGTCGATACACAATACATCGGCTCCAGCTTCGAGCAACTTAGGTACTCTTTCTTTGTAGTCTCTGGTATTGATACCAGCACCTACCAAAAACTTCTTATGGTCATCGAGCAACTCATAAGGGTGCAACTTGTGTGAGTCATAGTCTTTGCGAAACACAAAACTGTCCAGGTTGCCTTCTTTGTCGATAATAGGTAAGCTGTTCAGTTTTTTGTCCCAAATAATTTCGTTGGCTTCGGTAAGCGATACGCCCACTTGCCCCACAATCAATTTGTCAATAGGAGTCATGTAGTCGGCTATTTTGCCCTCACGTGGGGTTCTTTCCGGATGAAAGTCACGTCCAGTCACTACTCCCAACAGTTTGCCGTTAGAGCTTCCATCGATAGTGACACCAAAGGTTGAAAAACCGCTTTTTTCTTTCAAATCTACGGCATCCTGAATGGTAGAGTCAGGGGTAAGGTTGGCGCGGCTCTTAACAAAACCAGCTTTGTGTGATTTTACCCTTGAAATCATAGCAGCTTGCAACTCTATAGGCTGTGAACCAAATATAAACGATAAGCCCCCGTTTTTTGCCAAGGCTATGGCCAGGTTATCGTCTGATACCGCTTGCATAATAGCTGATACAAAAGGTATGTTGAGCTTAAGCGCGCTTTCTTCTCCTTTTTTAAATTTTACCAAAGGAGTAGACAAGTCGATATTGTCGGGAGTATGCTCTTTTTTTGTGAGTCCTGGAATGAGCAGGAACTCGTTGAATGTTCTTGAAATGTCGTTGATTATCGCCATATTTTAAATATTTTTCTTTGCCTAAGCGCTTTTTGTCGCCCACCCAAACATAATTTTGGGGGCAAAAACATGCTTTAAGATTGCATGTCACGATTTAACATGTACAAAGGTATAACTTTTTTGAATAACCTTAGGTATTTTTAAATTACGAGTGAGTGAATTACGAATTACAAATTGGCGCAAAGCAAGCCATTGACCGAACAAAGGCAAACGAAATAGAGCTAATATATACGAATGTACCGTTTGGCAAGCCAGGCAAGCCCAATGCCTCTGGTTGCCATAAACAAAGTAAAAGCAAACCACAAACCGTGGTTTTGCCACCAATATTGGGTGCTACAGTACACTGGCAAAAAGACCACAAAGGTAGCAATGATAGTAGTATTACGCATGGCCTTAGAAGCAGTAGCTCCTATATAAATACCATCCCAGATAAAACAAAAAGCATTGACCAAAGGCGCCAACACTACCCAAGGCATAAATTCACCTGCCAGCGCAATCACTTGGGTTTTGTCTGTCATTATTGCTAGTACAGCCTCACCTGCCACCCAATAAGTGAGCGAAAATACTCCTGCCAACCCAATGCCCCAGCGAAAAATATATCGGATACTCTTGTGTAACAGGGAACCATCTTTGGCTCCTATAGCTTTACCCACCAACGATTCTGCGGCAAAGGCAAATCCATCTACTCCATAAGCCATCAATGATAAAAACTGCATCAAAAGCGAATTAACCGCCAGCATTTGATCGCCGTACTTAGCCGACTCGGCATAAAAGAATGAAAAGGTAGAAATAAGTGCCAGTGTGCGTATAAAAATATCGTTGTTGACCTTAAAAAATATCCATAAGTCGGTTTTTTGAAAGGCCTTTTTCAGCACAATATATTTAAATAGTTTGCGGTAGCGCCAGGAAAAAATACCTATGGCTGCCAAAAAGCCCATGTACTGAGCAATGACAGTACCTAAGGCCACCCCTTCGGCTTTCATTCCCCAACGTACTACCAGTAAATAGTTGAGTCCAATATTGGCCACATTTACCAGTACGCTGATAAACAAAGGTGCTTTGGCGTTTTGCATACCCAAAAACCAACCATTGAAGGCGTACAAACCTAATGCGGCTGGAGCAGCATAAATGCGAATATAAAAGTAAGAGCGGGCAATGTGTTCTACTTCGTTGCTGCCTTGAATAAGCATAAAACTTACATGAGCAAGAGGTGCCTGCAACAACAAAATGATCAATGCTGCCAACATAGCTACCGCCAAGGCGCGTACCAGGGTCATGACGGATTCGTCAAGCCTGCGATTGCCCAAGGCCTGGGCGGTAAACCCAGTAGTACCCATACGCAAAAAACCTAACCCCCAGAATATGAAATTGAAGATCATACCACCCAAAGCTACAGCCCCAATATAAGCTTCAGACTCCAGGTGTCCCATCAGCATCAGGTCTACCATACTTAACAGTGGCACCGATACATTACTGATAATGTTGGGAATGGCAAGGTTGAGTATTTTTTTGTTCATTACTTTTTACTTTTTTTCACTTGTATGAAGGCTACCTGAAACAGGGCTAAATTTAGAACTTATATAGTTTATTGGTTAGGCACCTGATCATTCGAAACGATGAGGTTTTAAGCGACTTTGCTGATTAAAAACTTATCAAATCTTGACACTTACTGTAAACCTCATGACAAACCAAAAGCCCGACCCAGACATTGTCTGAATCGAGCTTTTTTAGATGAAAGTATTTAACAAAGTATTTAAGCTTTACTAGCCAAATGATTGGAAATAGTTTCAGTAATGCCTTTAATATCACCTAAACCATTGATGTTCAATACATTTACTTTACTTTTCAAATACTCAATGGCGGGCTTGGTTGACTCTTCAAAAACCTTGATACGTTTGAGATGAGTTTGCTCGTTTTTGTCGTCTTCCCGGTCAGAAGTCGCTGCCCGCTTTTTTGCTCGTTTGAGCAGTTCTTCAGTAGGTACTTCTATATTGAGCACATGGGTAATAGGCGTATTTTTTTCGCTTGCCAACTCCAGCAAGGTATCTACTTGTGGTTTAGTGCGGGGGTAACCGTCCAATATGATTCCGGCTTTGTTTAAGTTTTCATCTATAACATTGCCAAAAAGATTTTTCATTACCTCATCGGGCACCAATTCGCCCCGGTCGGCATACTCGCTCATAAGCTTGCCTACTTCAGTTTTATTTTCCTTTTCTTCTCTTATTCGGTCTCCTGTTGACACGTGAGCAAGGTTGAAGGTATCTTTCAAAAACTGACACTGGGTACCTTTGCCTGAATAGGGAGGACCGGTAATAATGATAATATCCATAGTTGTGTGATATGTGATTCAAATGAATGGGTTAAAACTAATAATGCTATCACCCGAATGATGAATTAGCCTGCCCAAAAATACATAGGCTTATCAGGGGCAAAGTTAAATGAACAAATTTATTGTAACAATTGTTTTAATACCTTGAGAGACTTGACCTTAGATTTTTTGCTCAAGTCAAAAACATATTTTTTATTCTTTATTATTTGTTGTACAGGTATCTTACTGAAGTCTTTGCGACCAAGTGTAGCCACCCGATCGTCGGGTAAGATAGCCAAAATCTGGTTACGTTCGCCAGGATTAAACCTGAAGTTACGCCACTCATATTTACCAAACTTAGTGACTACCTTATCATTTTTGCCGCTTATAAGATAAATAGTGGCATTGTTCAACTTTTTGCCATCTACTTTAAACTGAGCTCTCATTGTAATCGTGTTTTTATCACGTATGGGACGGGCAAAGCTATAATAACCACACCTATTTACTTTAATGGTTTTGCCTGTTACAACCACCTCCTCAGTGCTTTTTTGTATAGGGGTAGTCACAACATCAGTATTGCTGGTGTCACCTCTTTCTACACTGGCGGTTTCCTGAGTGGTAGCAGGTAAGATCTTAATGGTGGTTTGAAAAACCTTTTGGTTATTCGACAATTCCAGTTGATAAGGCGTGTTAGCCGCCAGATCGGGTTTAGTCCACAGTTTGGCAGTATTATCTTTCGACGCTGTAAGAATGTAGCGTCCATTAGGTGAAAAAACTGCATAAGAAAAAGGACTGTTTTCACTCTTTAGGGTAGATACTTTAGTACCTTGTACATCCCAAAGTTTGGCAGTGTTATCTTCTGACGCTGTCAGAATATATTGTCCATTAGGCGAAAATGTAGCCGCATATACCGCCTTGCGATGTCCTTTCAGGCGGTGTAATTGCCTGCCTGTAAATGACCAAATACGTGCTGTACGATCTGCTGACGCTGTTACTATTTTAGAGCCATTGGGTGAAAACCTTGCTGAAAAAATAGCCCGGCGATGACGTTTGAGGTCACGAATGATCTTACCATCCAAGGACCACACCTTGGCTGTTTTATCTGCTGAGGCAGTCAATACATACTTGCCATTGGGCGAAAACTCAGTAGAATATACTGCTTTGCGGTGTCCTGTCAGGGTTTTGAGCAACTTTCCATCAAATGACCATATTTTCGCGGTACCATCTTCCGACCCCGTAATGACTTTTTTCCCATCGGGCGAAAAGCTTGCTGAATAAACACTGTTTGTGTGTCCACTCAGGGTATGTAGTAACTGTCCACGGGTAGACCATATTTTGGCTGTATTGTCGCCCGAAGCCGTCACAATGTATTGGTTGTTCTTAGAAAAAACTGCAGTTCTGATAAAATCTTTGTGTCCACGTAATGTGGCAATCAAACGACCAGTAACCGACCAAACCTTCGCTGTTTTATCGCTTGATGCTGTTACCAGATAACTGCCATTGGGCGAAAAAACTGCCGTAGCTACTGCCTTTTGGTGACCTTTGAGCACTACATTGGGAGCAAATAAGGCTTGTACCAACTCCATTCTGTCCCAGGTTTCATTCAATACCCATTGATTAGCCTCAGTAGTAGGGTTTTGTGCCTCGTTTTTTCCGGCAAATGCCCAGCGGGTGTTTCTATACTTTGCCAATTCGGGCGAAGCTGACAGGTTAAGCTTTAACTTAAAACTTTCTTTTTTGCGGATATTTGTTGTAGGGGTAGTATCGGTACGATTAGCCGGGGGGGTTCCTCCAGGGCTGGCAACGCCTTGATGTACCAACACCCAACGGCGTTTGTCATTTTCTGATTGGGCGTATGCCTGCGATATAAAAGGGTTATGCAACAGCGAACTACTTTTGCCACCGCCTTCTTCCAAATAATACAGGTTTTGCCCAGCAGCTACTTCTTTGGGTAGCTTTACTTCTATGGTTTTATTTTTTGCCAAATATACTTGTTTACCATTACTTTTGGCTCGTACTTCTATCACTCCTTCAGTTTCAAACTGTTGTTTTTTATCATTGGCATAGTTGGTAGGAATACCACTTGCAACAATCTCAGAGGCATTTTTTAATTCACGGTACTCGATATTTACCTTTCCTTTTACAGTAGCACCACTGGCGTCTACAAAAGCATTGACTGGTACTTTGATATTAGTGCCGTTTTTAAACGATACGTTTTCTTCTTTCGAAACATCTACTCCAGCGGAAGCATAGCTTACATCAAAGCTTTTAAAAGTTGCTTTGCTGGGTGCCTGACTGCTTTGGGTGGTACATACTTGTATAAAAAACACGAGTATATTTATTATTACCACTTTTTTTAACATTTTCATCATTCAAGTTCAATTAAGTGAGAGATTGTTAGTATATGGCACCAGTGCTTTGGGTATTAATTCTTTTTTATACAATGCTCTAGCACATTGTTTCAAAGTTTTTATTCATTGTTACCTAAGGTCTACTCAAACAATACCTTCAACCTGCGCTTATGCTACAAACATAGGGTAGGTAAGCCTATTTTTGTCTGTAGATAAACAAATATAAAAAAATACCAGAGCAAGCTTCAATATTTTCAGGTATTCCTTCTTATTCTTCCTACGTGAAAACAGCACATAAAAAATATATCGTAAGTACTTTTGTCTGAGTAATTGGCAATACAAGGGATAATAAAAACAAAGGAGGGTGCCTTGTTTCTTGGAAATGTCTCATTGGCAAGTATATATTGCCAATAGCCTGACCTGATACAAATGAAGAAAATAAATTTTAATCTATTATGTACATTTTTTAGATAAATTAATGTTTCTAAATTTGCGTTTTGTTTTTCTATACAAAAATATTTAGATGCGAGGATTAAAAAATATAGTTTGGAAGTTGCTGAATTTTATTGGCGTTGGTGGGGCTATCAATTTACACTTACAAAGTGGTTTGAAAGACGATGGTTGGTTTGTAAGTTACCACAAAAAACAATCTGTAGACAAAAACTCCAAGCCTATTCCTTGGCTAAATTATCCTTTCATTAAATTTCTTGAGACCAGACTTAACAAAGATATGGACATATTTGAGTTTGGTTGTGGGAACTCTACAATATGGTATGCCCAGCGGGTAAAAAGGGTTACATCGGTAGAACATCATGAAGGTTGGTTTAATCAAATTAAAGCACAAATACCTCAAAATGCTCAACTAATGCTCAAGAAACTGGAAGATGACGACAGCTACGAAAAAAGCGTCAGGACATCTGGCGATAAGTACCAGGTAATTATTGTAGATGGTCGCAAAAGAAATGAGTCCATCAAAGAATCGCTTCACTCTATTGCCGATAATGGGATAATCATACTTGACAACTCTGAAAGAGATAATTATACATCTGGAAAAATGACTTTAACAGCCAATGGTTTTAAGGAAATTGCTTTTTGGGGCATAGCTCCCTCTGCTGCGCATAACACTTGTACTTCTCTGTTTTATAGACCAAACAACTGTTTCAATATTTAACTCTACTCAATATAATGGCTCATACAACTGCACCTATTGTAGTTGTTGCTTATTTATTAAAGGCTAATTTGGCTGCTAAATGCAATCTTCATATTTTTTCTGATAGCAAAAGGCATAAGTCCCAAATTTGATTCAGGGAAGCGAAAACAGTGCTTTACTTATGTAGTATCCAGAGTGCTATTTATCAAGCTAAATCCAGCAGTATCAACATAAGAATATTGTCTCAATACAAGCAAAACATGTTTGAAACACCCTCTGTTTTAAATTTAAATATTACTCACCTGGCTATGCTTATACAAATTGACCGCAATAGTGTAATCTACAGTCTTTGTTTATATATTTGCGCATTCTTAACCACAATACTCCACAGTTTTTTCAACAAGGTAGTCATTCAAACCAAATTCTATCTTGAACTGATGTATTGAGACCCACTACACGGGATTTATAAATATGGCAACTATAAGCCAAAGCTCTGTAAAACAGAGCCTTAAGACTTTTGGGTTTGCCAGTGCTGTAGACTAATCATTGTGGATTATTGTGATAACTTTTCAGGATCTTTTTTAATGAAAGTATTATTTATTTTTGGAACACGACCTGAGGCAATCAAAATGGCTCCTCTGATTCATGAGTTTAAAAAGCATACTGCCATCAACACTAAGATATGCATTACTGCCCAGCACCGGGAAATGTTGGATCAGGTACTTGAGTTTTTTAATATTACACCTGACTACGACCTCAACCTGATGTCACCCAATCAAACACTATTTGATATTACTGCCAAAGCCCTCAAAGGACTGGAAGGTGTGTTAGACACCGAAAAACCAGATTTAGTGTTTGTACAAGGCGATACTACCACTTGTTTTGTTGGAGCCCTGGCAGCTTTTTATAAAAAAATAAAAGTTGCCCACATAGAAGCTGGGCTTCGAAGCTTTAACAAATACTCTCCCTTTCCGGAAGAAATAAATCGGGGGCTTACCGGCAAAATAGCTGATTATCACTTTGCACCTACTGCCAAAGCAAAAAATAACTTGGAGACAGAAGGGTATAAAGACAATATTTTTGTGGTAGGCAATACCGTAACGGACGCTTTGTTTCTGGGTTTGGATATTTTAAAAAATACCCCCTCACCCCAGCATTCCGCACTTTTTTCGCACATTAATTTCGATAAAAGGGTTATACTGGTAACCGGACACCGACGCGAAAGTTTTGGCAAGCCTTTTCAGAACTTAACCAATGCCATACTGGAAATTGCCCAGGGGCATCCTGACGTAGAAATAGTATACCCAGTACACCTCAACCCCAACGTGAGAAGTGTAGTAAATCAAACACTTTCTGGAGTTAAAAATATTCACCTGACCGAACCCCTCAACTACGCCGATTTGATATGGCTCTTGAACCAGTCGTACATGGTGCTGACCGATTCAGGGGGTATTCAGGAAGAAGCTCCTGCCTTGGGCAAGCCAGTGCTGGTGATGCGCGACGTAACCGAAAGGGTAGAAGGTATAGAAGCAGGTACCGCCAAACTGGTAGGCACCAATCGCGAGGTAATTGTGACAGAAACTCAAAAACTTTTGTCAGATGCAAGTCATTATCAGACAATGTCTCAGGCAGTAAATCCTTATGGAGACGGCACAACCAGCAAACAAGTGCTCGACATTTTATTAACAGTAGAAGAGAATATTAATGGATAAAAGCGTACAAGTAACCATGATGGGGCTGGGCTATATTGGTTTGCCTACTGCCGCACTTATTGCCAGCCGAAAAATACAGGTAACAGGTGTCGACATTAACGCACAGGTAATAGAAACAGTAAACAAAGGTGAAATACATATTATAGAACCCGACTTAGAGGGTTTAGTAAAGTATACAGTAGAAAAGGGCTACCTGAAAGCCAGCACTAAAGCCACCCCGGCAGATGTTTACCTTATTGCAGTGCCTACTCCTTTTAAGGACAATCATGTGCCCGATTTGTCTTATATAAAAGCAGTGATCGAAAATATCACTCCTTTGCTCAAAGAAGGTGATCTTGTAATTATAGAATCAACCAGCCCAGTAGGTACTACCGAAAAAATGTTTGAATTTATTAAGGCAAAACGCCCTGAACTTGCCAGTAAAATCTATTTTGCCTATTGCCCAGAAAGGGTACTGCCAGGTAAAATCATTTATGAACTGGAAAGAAACGACCGAGTAATTGGGGGAATAAATGAAGAATCAACCCTCAAGGCCTGCAAGTTTTACCAGTTGTTTGTAAAAGGTACTCTGCACAGAACAAATGCCCGTACCGCCGAAATGTGCAAACTGGTAGAAAACTCTTCGCGTGATGTAAATATTGCTTTCGCCAATGAGTTATCAATGATTTGCGAACAAGCTCAAATTAATGTTTGGGAGCTTATAGAGCTTGCAAATCGCCACCCAAGGGTTAACATTTTGCAGCCTGGTCCGGGTGTGGGTGGGCATTGTATTGCGGTTGACCCTTGGTTTATTGTAAACGCTTACCCCAAAGAGGCCCAAATAATTGCTCAGGCACGAAACATTAATAATTATAAGACCGAATGGGTCATCGAAAAAATAAAAAATACAGCTTTGCAGTTCGAGCTTGATAATAAACATAAGCCTGTAATTGCCTGCATGGGTCTTGCTTTTAAGCCCAATATCGACGATTTGAGAGAATCGCCTGCCAAATACATTGCTGAAATGTTGCAGAACACCGAACCAGATATTCTGTTAGTAGAACCCAATATAGAAACCTTGGCAAAGGGCAAAACGCTTACCTCGACAAGCACTGCTATGCAAAAAGCCGATATTATTGTGTTTTTAGTAGCTCACCAAAAGTTTAATTTTTTAAAAGAACAGTTGTCTGAATCAAAGGCTTTGGTACTGGATTTTTGTGGGTTTCTTCATAACTAATCCCCTTGCAGGACTCATTATCCATATATATAATGAAAGCCATAAAATATTTTGTCTGGATGTGCTGTGTTTCTATGGTAGTACATAACAGTTGCTCAACCATCTTTTATTGCCTTGGCAACTGTCTAGTCCATTAGGAATTAAATAAGTTGCCTATTAATTTGGATGAATTAACTACGTTGAGCTCGCGAAAAGCTTGGTTTTGTTTTCTGACGAGTCGTGAAAATGGCGGATAGTTCGCTTTTTGAATTCCGATGCATATCGGAACCTTAGCTATCTAACTTTTTTACGAGGAAGTCAGGGGCAAAAGCTCACAGTCCCCCGAGAACAAGCTCGGAGCTGTGAGCCGAACTTGATTCGGGGACGCCAAATAATATGTGAGTAACTTAGTGCCTAATGCACTAGGTACATAAATTAATTTTAATCTTTTTATGAAAGTATTATTCCTGTTTGGAGGGCTGCCTCATTATTACAATAAAATACTAAACAAGCTCAACGATATACCTGAACTGGAAATATCTGTAATAGTCCCCAAAAAAGACGGGCAAAGCTTGGGCAAAGGAGTATATGAAACTAACAAAGGCATCAACTTTAAAGTCATTCGTCTGAAAGAATACAAAGCTTTTTACAAGAAACCGTTTTTTAAAGACATCAAGCAAACTATTAAAGAAGAACAGCCCCAAGCTATAGTGATTGGCTGGCCTTACTTTTTGGGCTTTTTGTTCAGTCCTGCTTTGCGAAAGCTGCTCAAAAAACAAAATATAAAGCTTATTCATAAGGACATTCCTTATAAAATGCCTAAATACCAGGATACCATCAAGTATTATGCATCAGGCAAGGGCTTTGTAGACGAAAACCTGGAAGATGATCAGAAAAAAACCTCCGGGCTGTTGTTTTATATCAAGTTTAAGTTTTTGGCATACTTACGCAAAAAATATTTCAACTGGGTAGATGCTCATGTAGATTATATAGAAGAAGCTTACGAAATATTCGAAAGCTACGGGGTACCAAAAGAACGTATCCATATTATTTACAATTCGCCCGATACCGACTATATTCTGAACGTAAGAGAACAGTTGCTCAAAGAACCTCCGTTGCTTGCTCCTAACCCTTACCGTCTTATTCATGTAGGGCGCTTGGTTAAATGGAAAAAGGTACACTTGCTTGTGGAAGCAGTAAGGCGTTTAAAACCTGAGTTTTCTGAAATAGAACTGGTAATAGTGGGAGGTGGTCCCGAAGAAGACAACCTAAAAGCTCAGGTAAAAGAAGCCGGGCTTGAGGCAAATACTACCTTTACGGGACCTATTCATGAAACCAAAGAGCTAGGCAGGTACCTGCTCGACTCCAGTGTATATGTGCTGGCGGGGGTGGGTGGCTTAAGTATCAACGATGCCATGTGTTTTGATAAGGCAGTGATTTGCTCAGAATGCGATGGTACCGAGAAAAAGCTTTTAAGAGAAGACTACAATGGTAGATTTTTCGAAAACGACAATGTAGATGACCTTACCCAGCAAATCCGGATATTGCTTTCCGACCCAGACAAAATTAAGGTGATGGGGCAAAACTCGCTGGGCATTATACAAAATGAAATTAATGTACACACGGTAATTAAGGGCTATGTTGATGCTTTTAAGTTTGTAAACAAAGGCACACTGATTACAGAAGGCTAACCCATTGTAAATTAAAGATGTTTACTTTTTTATTGGGAGTAAATAAAGCTGAGCTTATATTCCAACATAACCGGGATTTAATTGCAGGGTGCACCGTCTTATTTGGGCTTCGCTCTGCACAATTTTGCTTTACCTTAGCCACAGTAAAAGAAGCTAAAAGTATTTGGCAAACTTAATTGATGGTATAGTGAGTGCATTGGGTCAAGTATATATTAAAAAAGGGTGTATCACAAATTTGTGATACACCCTTTTTATATGAGTATTAGCTCTACTCTGGCTTCGATTCAGTCTTTTGTTTCTTAAAATACAAACCAATTGCCCCTGCTATGCCCAGTAGCAGCAATATAGATGAAATTAAAGCAATGCTTTCGCTTATGGCAAGAGTTTTAGAAATAAAACGAAACTCTATTGTATGCTTACCTGCTGGTACTACCAACGCCCTGAGCACATAGTTTACCCTAAGGTGTGACACAGGCTTGCCATCGATATAGGCGACCCAACGCGCTCCATTGTCATAAAAAATCTCAGAAAAAACCGCCAACTGTTTGCTGCCCACATTGGCTTCATATTTCATTACATCAGGGGCATAAGACAAAAGTTTGATGGTAGCATTATTATCAGGTTTGATGGTAAGCCCTTGTACTTCTTTAGCATATTTAGGATTGATAAAAGCTATTTTCTTAGGGTCAAACTTGGTAAGCAAAGCCAATTCTTCATCTGAACTATTGACTACTTTGTAGCTATCTACAAACCAGGCATGCCCCATTGCATTGGTGTTTTCAAACACTTTGCCCCCATTGTCTACCAAAAACCTCATATTTAACATGCTCAATATTGACACGTTGTTGCTATCGTTGGGGTTGTGTTGCCTTAACTTACCTTGGGTCGTTCTCAACATATAAGTAGAAGTCATGTTGCGGGTAAAGTGGGCGTCAGCAAGCTCTTGGTAGCGGCGCAATTTGGCACCATGATATCCCCCAATAGACTTGTGATGGAAAGAAGTGGTAGCATCATTCATTGGGCTTTTGGCAGTATTTAGCACTCGGTAATGTGGATCTTTTTGCGCTTTTTGCAAAATTTCAAGGTCGTAAGGCTGAGGCTTTTTGGCAGCTTCTGCATTGCGTGGTTTTTTAAAACTTTTAGTGTTCAAATAACGCTTGTTTACCCCCCATAAGTCAACCAATATAAGCAAAGTAACCGCTACCAAAGCATATTCTTTTTTAATTTTCTCGGTAAAAAATGCCCACAAGACTCCTGCGGCTAATAAAATAAATATCAATGAGCGCAACGCATCGGCTTTTAGCAAACTAGCACGGTCGGCTTGCAGCGCACTAAGCAAATCCATAGCAAACCCTTTGCTTCCGGTCATTTTTTCAAGTTGTTCCAGGTATTTTTGATCTCCAGCAGCCTCAAAGCTGAATAAGCCACCACCTAACAACGCAAAAACAGCTGCCAGCCCTCCTACAATAGCTACACTATAACCCAATGGCTTGATCAGGTCTTTGCCCTTGAATTCTCCGTTGAATATGTCTTTTAACCCCAAAGCAATGCCCCACACCATAAAAATATTGATCAAAGAGAAGAGCATATTTACTGCCCTGAACTTATTATAAAGCGGCACATTATAAAAGAAGAAGTCATTAAACCAGGTCAAGTTGCGCCCCCATGATAGAAGCAATAAAAACACAACAATGCCTAATAACCACCACTTAAAGCTGTTTTTGGCAACAATAAGACTAAAAACAAATAAGAAACAGATAATGGCACCATAATAGGCAGGCCCTGAAGTAAATGGCATGTCGCCCCAGTACAAGGGTTGTTGTTTTACAAACTGCTCTGCCTGTCTGCCTTGTACCCCTCTTCGGGTGAGGGTTTCATACATATTAGATTTTTTGCTCAGTTCTCCGCCCGATGCTCCACCATAAAAGTTGGGCACCAACACAGTAAAACTTTCCATTTTGCCATAGCTCCACTGAAAGGCGTATTTTATATCAAGTCCCCCTCCCTTGGTTTGGTCGTTAGTGGTCAGTTCTGACGGACCACGAATGGTTTGCTTGGAGTACTCGTAATTGGGCACTAGCAAAGAAGCATTAGAACCAAAGGCAATGCCTCCGGCAATTAATAATACCAACGCGCCTATCATAAATTCTTTGACCTGCTTGGCTTGAAAGGCTCTTATGAACTCATACAGACTTATAATAAGCAAAATAATGAATATATAGTAGGTAATTTGCACGTGGTTACTGTATAGCTCCAACCCAGCAAACAACGCGGTCAATACCCCTCCTAACAAGTACTTACCCCTAAAGGTGATGATCACTGAGGCAATCAATGGAAAACCATACGATTGAGCCACAAGTTTGGACACGTGCCCAGCGTCTATATTAATAAAGTTATAAGAAGCAAACACAATTCCTATGGCCCCTAACACGCCTATCCATCGATCGAAGCCCAAGATGAGAAATGCCAAAAAAGAGGTGACCAATAACATAAACACTGTATTGATAGTGAAAGGCATTAAACTATAGTGCAGTGCACGCCCCAACCAAAGAGGTAAGCTATTAGGACGCTCAGAGTATACCATATTTGCAGGCATTCCACTAAACATGCTATTTGTCCAAAGCCCCACTTTACCCGTTTTTGTTTTGTAGTCTCTCAGTTCTTTAGATGCTCCCTGAGCTTGCAGCACATCATTTTGAGGCAGCTTTTCTCCTGATAACTCCGGATAATTATAAATGGCACTTAGGATAAAAAAGAAAAAGATAATGGCTAAGTCTGGTAATATTTTTTTGATGCTCATCGGAGACTATGCTATGTTTGTTGAATTAGAATACAAAGGTAAAACCACATTATGCATTTTCTGTTGCAACTCTATGGTAAACAAACCTATACCCGCTTTATGCTAAACCAAAGGGGAGCAAGGTTCAGAACTCACTCATTTTGTTTGCCATTAGGCAAAACAAAAACTAGAGATGAGCCCTTAAACGCAGCAAAAGTAGAAGGTTTACTGGCAAAAACAAAATCCCAACAAGCTCTTATAAGCATAGAGACTCACAAAACTGGTGATTCTGATTTCGCTGGGCATTTGCCTTATAAAACACGGAAATAGCCACTTTAAAACAAGCGTGTTTATTTAATAGAAAGGAGATAAACTCAAACATATCAAAATTAAATTGATCAAAAAGATTTAAACTTATTACTTTTGCACAATTCTCTTGCTTATACTGATGTATAAGACAATTAAAGAGATCGTATGAGGTACACAGTTTCCTTTTATTTTCATTCACTACCCAGGCTAACGTAGCCTTCATATTTTCAAGAAAAACACCTTAAGATGAATAGCTTCAAAAAAGCACTTTTGCCGGTTACAAATTACTTATTAGAGAATTATATCCTTTTTAAAATTTTACCATTCAAAGAAAGAAAAAAATACTTTGATAAGACGGGGAATGATGACATCCAATTACACATTAAAACCTTAGATAATGAAGGAGTGACTATACGTAGTAATAATGCTATAGACCGAAGTGTAATAAAATATGTGTTTTATCACCAGTACCACCTCCCTCCTGTTGAATTACCTGCTGATGCTGTGATATTAGACCTAGGCGCCAACATTGGGCTCACCATACGTCACTTTAAACACCTGTACCCCCAGAGCAAGGTTTTTGGATTTGAAATGGATGAGCAAAACTTTGAAACCTGCAAAAAAAATTGTGCTGACCTACCTGGGGTAATCATTACCAATAAGGCCGTATGGACAAACACTGGCACTATACAGTATGCAGACAATGCAGATACTGATGCGTATGCCATTACCGAAAATACTCAAATTGCTACCAAAGAAATGCCTTCTATCAGCCTGAGCGACATCTTGGCCACCCACTCGCTAGATAAGGTAGACTATATGAAGATGGATATTGAAGGTGCCGAAAAAAATATACTGGAAAGTGATGACCTAAGCTGGATGCAAAAAGTACAGGCAATGAATATAGAATTGCACGAAGACGAATTTGTACAAAAAGCTATAGACATAGTAAGTCAAGAAGGGTTTAAATGCTGGAAAGATACCAAGCATTGGGCGTCTATTATGGCAGTAAAAAAATAATGAGGTGGGATACAATGGAACAGAGGGCAATAAAAATAGCAATTGTTAACACTTTTCAGGATTTTGGCGGAGCGGCAGTAGCCGCACAACGCCTCCATAAGGCACTACAAGACCAACCTTTGGTAGAGCCTCAACTACTGGTACAAGTACAAAGCCAAAAACAGCAACACCTACAGGCAGTAGCTAACACCTGGTGGGGCAAGAAAAGAGCTTTCCTTAGATTTACTGTAGATCGCCTGCTTTTTTGGCGACAAGCCAAGTCAAAAGCCACCCGTTATGCTATTTCGCCGGCCTATATTGGTACCAACATTAGCCAACACCCATTGATAAAACAAGCCGATATTATTCATTTACACTGGATTGTCTTTGGTTTTTTATCTCTCAAATCGCTCAAAACACTCTTTGCGCTTGGTAAACCCATTGTATGGACAATGCACGATATGTGGGCTTTTACTGGTGGTTGCCATCACGCCCGCAACTGTGACCATTACCAACAAGAGTGTGGCAATTGTGTTTTTTTAAAACACCCCCACCCAAAAGACCTGTCTTACCGGATTTTCCAGAAAAAACTTACCATTTATGAAAACAAATCACTGCATTTGGTAGGCTGTAGCCAATGGATTGCCAATGAAGCAACCAAAAGTGGTCTAATGAGTGCTGAGGTATCTACCAAAAGTAGTATTCAAAGTATTCCTAATCCTATAGATACTACAGTTTACACCCCTTTGGATAAAAAGCTACTTCGCCAACAAAGGTCACTGGCTGTAGATAAAAAGTACTTATTGTTTGGGTCAGTCAAAATCAGTGACAAGAGAAAAGGAATCGACTACTTTCTGGAGGCTTTGCAAATACTTAAGGAGCTATACCCTGCCACCTTGCAAGAAGTTGAATTATTGGTTTTTGGTGGTGCAGGAGAGCAAGTAAAAGCACTATCTCCTTACACTGTTCATTTACAAGGATTGCTCTCAGGGGATGAAACTTTGAGACAAAATTATAACCTGGGAGATGCATTGGTGATGCCTTCGTTGGAAGAAAACCTCCCTAACACTATTATGGAGTCAATGGCTTGTGGTACCCCAGCAATTGCCTTTGATGTAGGCGGAGTAAGTGATTTGATTGACCACCAACAAAATGGTTATCTGGCGTCGTACAAGTCTGCTGAAGACCTCGCCAAGGGTATTTACTGGGTATTGTACCAGGCAGATAATCAAACACTTACGCAAAATGCCCGACGAAAAGTATTGAATAACTTTACCGAAGAGGTAGTGAGTAATCAGTATGTACAGTTATATAAAAAGATACTTGATCAAAAATAGTCTATGAATCAACCTCTACCCAAAATATCAATCATTACGGTGTGTTTCAACGCCGAAAAATACCTGGAACGTACCATTCAAAGCATTATAGCCCAAACATATCCCAACATAGAGTACTTGATTATAGACGGGCAGTCGAAAGATGGTACACTGGATATTATAAAAAAGTATGAAGCCAATATTGATCAATGGATTAGCGAACCAGATAAAGGTTTGTACGATGCAATGAACAAAGGAATGGAGCTTGCTACAGGCGATTTTGTGTGGTTTATGAATGCTGGAGATGAAATAAGAACTCCTGAAGTGCTGACAGATATGTTTGCCAAAGATACTGATGGTGATGTTTACTATGGCGAGACTGAGTTTCTCGATCTTGAACGTAATCCACTGGGTATCAGAAGTAAAGCTACTCCTCACAAGCTACCAGAGCAACTTCACTGGGAAGACATGCAACAAGGCATGGTTGTTTGTCATCAATCTATTTTGGTACGCAAAAGCATTGCTGAACCTTATGACTATGAACAACACCCTTACAGTGCTGATATTGACTGGGTAATTAAGGTGTTGAAACGCTCAAAAAAAACGATCAATGCCCACCAAGTTCTGGCAATATATTTACAAGGGGGGTTTTCTCGCAAACATTTGAAAGCCTCGCTCAAAGATCGCTACCAAATACTCAAGAAGCATTATGGGTTGTTGACTACGCTTAAAAATCACGTGTTGATTGTACTACGCAGTGTTTGGTTTATCCTCAAACGTGGCAAGGGGTATTAACTATTGATCATAGGAAGCCAATTTTAATCGAAAAATAAATGCCAAGCTTTTTAGCTTGGCATTGTTGTTGTTTTCCTAACAACTATCTTATTAATGATGTAAACGTCATTTTTATAACGGGCGATTCATCTAAAAGATGAAGCATTGTATTCAACATTGAATTATAATCAATAAACGATGCAAACTAGCAAAAATTTTCTACAAAGGTAGAAGATGCTATTAAAAAGCCAGTTTGGCATTGTTGTTGTACTTATATAATTGCTATTAATTTTGGTGTCATTTTTGTAACGGGCATTCGGTTTGATTTTCAAACTGCAATGCCTTTTTTTTTGAATACGGGACAAGATAGGTAAAATTATACTGCTCTCCAAATAATAACCTTTTCAGGGCACATTTATTGCTAATGAAGCCGCCATATTTTTTCTATTCTTTTACTCCAAATGCAGTACGTTGATTCTTAGTGGGTTGACTTATGCTTTTATATTACGGGTTGGTTGCGCCTCTTTTACCAAACAATATATTTCTCTCCACTTCTGCTACCCCTCTTTCTATTTCAAATTAATTTTTACATTCTTAGATTCATGCTACATATTTGCAAAAACACTTATACAGCATGAATACTCTCAGGTTTGCTCACTTGTCTGACTTGCATTTGTACAAGTACAAGGATTTTATGTATCATGAACATCACCCTTATCAAAGTTTTTGCAATGTAGTAGATTTGCTGAAGCAAGAAGACACATTAGACTTTATATTGATCACAGGAGACATTGCAGCCAAACAGGAAAAAGAAAGTTATTTTCATGTAGACGAGTTGCTGGCACCTTTGGGTACTCCTTATTATTGGCTACCGGGCAACCATGACAGTGCTGTGCTTATGAAGCGAATCGCTCCTAAAGTACAAGTACAAAATACCAATGTGTTTGAAACTAAAGGAACTCGTTTTATATTGTTAGACAGCACTGATAGGCAAGAAAAGGCGGTGGCGGGCTTTTTGCCTGACGATGAACTTCGTTTTTTAGAAAAATCATTGGCAGAAGCCACTAATACTTCTACCATCATTGCATTACACCATCAGCTTTTGGCAACCCCTGGCTCCTGGACAAACAATTTAGGGGTGACTAATAAAAATGATTTTTATAAAATAATTGACGCGTGCCCTCAGGTACAAGCAGTTATTTGTGGACACATACACCACGCCCACGCCTGGCAACGCAAGGGAGTGCAGTATTTTTCAGCACCAGCTACCTCTTACCAATTTAACCCTTATGCACCCGAGTTTGCCCTGGATGAGCTGGCACCTGGGTATCAGGTATTGAGTATACACCCCAAAACACGAAGGGTACATTGTGAAGTAAAAAGAATATAATCACCCATAAAAAAGTCCCATGCACGACGAGTTTTACATGCAACAAGCTTATAAGGAAGCAGTAATAGCTTATAACAAAGGAGAAATACCTGTAGGAGCAGTAGTAGTAGTACAAGACAAAATCATAGCTAGAGCTCATAACCAAACCGAGCAGTTGTTGGATGTAACCGCTCATGCCGAAATACTTGCAGTAACGGGGGCAGCCAACTATTTGGGGGCAAAGTACCTCAACCAATGTACCATGTATGTAACCTTAGAACCTTGCGTGATGTGTGCTGGTGCTATAGCCTGGTCTCAATTAGGTAGGCTGGTGTTTGGTGCCTATGATGTTAAAAGGGGGTTCTCTCGCATTGAGTCTGCTACTGAAGGTACCAACAACAAAGTGACAAAATTGTTGCACCCAAAAACTTTACAAGTGGGTGGAGTGCTCGAAAATGAGTGCGCAGAACTTTTACAGCGATTCTTTCAAAAATTGCGAAACTAATTTATATTTGTTTTGTTATACATACGATGGTAAGACAATGAGGCACTCAAAAGAATGAGGCTGATCTTACCATTTACAACTGTCTTTTAAACATTTTACAACTTTAAAAAGCACGAAATTATGGCATTCGAACAGAAAGCTTTACCTTATGCTTACAACGCACTAGAGCCACACTTTGATGCGCAAACAATGGAAATTCACTATGGTAAACACCACGCTGGATATACATCAAAGTTAAATGCTGCTATTGAAGGAACCGACTTGGCCAACCATTCTATAGAAGATATATTAAAAAATGTTGGAAGCCACAGCACTGGTGTTCGCAACAATGGAGGTGGTTTTTATAACCATAGTCTTTTTTGGGAAATTTTGAGTCCTGAAGGTGGCGTTCCAAGTGGAGACCTTGAAGCAGCTATCAAAGAAGCTTTTGGCTCTTTGAATGGTTTGAAGGAGAAGTTTAACGCTGCTGCTGCTACTCGTTTTGGCTCCGGATGGGCTTGGTTGATTGTAGGTGAGGATGGCAAATTGCATGTCACTTCTACACCTAACCAAGACAATCCTTTGATGGATGTAGCCGAAGTAAAAGGTACCCCTATTCTTGGTTTGGACGTATGGGAGCATGCTTACTACCTAAAGTATCAAAATCGTCGTCCTGATTATATTTCTGCATTTTGGAATATCATCAACTGGGAAAAAGTAGCTGAAAAGTACAAAGCAGCCGAAAAATACGCTGCTGCCAAGTAATAACTCACTTACTCACTGTAAACTTGCACTAAAACTGGGCAAGTTTTCACAATAAAAAAACCTTTTGGTGCCTGTTTGTATCAAAAGGTTTTTTTGGTTTCGAATCAAAAGGTAACATACGCTTTGCTGCACCATTCCTTGATCTTGGCCTTTTCATCTTTAGGCAGTTGGTTATTGCGTAGGTACAACGCCTGCAACTTGCGTAACTGGCCTATTTCCTGGGGTAGCGAGGTAAGCATATTATCGCTTAGACTTAGGTGTTTCAAGCTCTGAATACTACCAATAGAGGTAGGTAGCTCTGTTATTTTATTCTCTTCCAGATACAATATTTGCAGGTTTTGGAGTTTGCCTATTTCAGCGTTAAGTGAGGTAAGCTGATTGTTGTTGAGCCAAAGTTTTTGCAAATTGGTAAGTTTGGTAATAGCAGCAGGTACTTCTGAAAAATTATTTTTTTGCAGATCTAAAATCTGTAATTTATCTAGTTTTGCCAACTGAGGAGGCAATTGCTGTAATTGGTTGCCTACCAGATAGAGTTTCTTAAGGTTTTGTAAGGTGAGTATTTCCTGAGGTAGCTCTTTTAAGCGGTTGTTTGCTAAATAAAAAGTATGCAAGTTTTTTAACTGTCCTATTTCGTGGGGCAATTGATTGACTCGGTTATTATTTAAAATCAACGACTGAAGATTATTTAGTTTCCCTATAGAAGCAGGCAATTGGGTTAGCTGGTTGTGCTCTAGAAACAAACGTTTTAACTGAGCAAGTTGTCCTATTTCTGGCGGCAGAGTAATGAGCTTATTATTGGGTATATATAAGTATTGAAGGCTTTGGAGTTTACCAATTTCTGGGGGCAAGGTAGTTAAACGGTTGGCACTTACTCGCAACTCCAAAAGGTGGGTTAGTTTGCCTATTTCCGGAGGTAGCTTTTCTAATTGATTATTGCTCAAAATTAATTTTTGAAGCTTGGTTAGGTCACCTATTTCTGGGGGTAGCTCTGTGAGCTTATTTTGTTGTAAGTTTAATACCTGAAGGTTTTTAAAACGAGCTATTTTTTTAGAAAGCACCAGCATATCTTTGTTTGCCAGTTTCATCATATATACATCATTGGGTTGCTCCAAAGCAACTTCTAACGATGTATAGATTGGCTTTTTATCCAACTCTATATCGCTCAATAATCCCGGTGAATTCAAAAAAGGTTCTTCTTTCCCTCCACAGCCTGTCAACACCAAAGATAAAATGCTTGCATAAATTAATTTGACTACCTTCACCCTTTGTATATTTATCATTTTTTGGTCATTTACGTGTAATGTTATGCCAGTTGCCTGGTTGCCAAATCTTTAAACAACCCCTCCTGATGAATCAAATCTTCGTAGCTTCCTGTTTGAGCTATTTTACCCTGGTCAAACACAAAAACTTTGTCTACATTACGAATAGTACTTAGTCGGTGCGCAATCACAATACGGGTTGCCTGTAGTTTATTCAGGCTTTCTGTAATTACAGCTTGTGTTCGATTATCTAAGGCGCTGGTGGCTTCATCAAACATGACAATGCGCGGCTTATGTACTAAAGTTCTGGCAATAAGCAAACGTTGTTTTTGTCCTCCCGAAAGGGTAGAACCACCCTCACTAATAATCGTGTGCATTCCCATAGGCATTTGTTTGATGTCTTCATCAAATGCAGCCATTTTTGCGGCGTTCCAGGCATCATCCATAGTCAATTGTGGCGAAGATCCCACGATGTTAGAAAATATATCGCCTGGTGTAAGTTGACCATCTTGCAATACTACACCAATTTGTCGCCTTACCAGCCTTAGATCTAACTTATTTAAATCTTGATTGTCATAAAAAATGCTTCCAACTTCGGGTTTCTCAAAACCCAACAACAACCTGATTAGTGTAGACTTACCCGAACCAGATGCTCCTACAAAAGCTACGTACTCTCCTGACCTTAATTGCAAAGATATATTATTTAATACTAACGGGGCATCTTTGTTATATCTAAAATTTACTTTAGATACTTCAATATTTCCTTTCAATCTCCCTGGGTTCGACTTTCGGTCATCGTTTTCGGGTAAAGTTTCTAATATTGGGCGTGTACGCTCGTATATAGGAAAAACCTGAAATATGGTCAATGAAGCGGCACTCATTGCCAGTATCGACGATAAAAAAGCACCATAGGCAGCATTAAAAGCTAAAAATTGTCCGGTAGACAGTTTCCCCCATTCACTAGAGGAAAAAAAAGTCCAGTAAATAATACCGCTGGCAAGCAAAGGCATAATCGAATTAATGACTGTTTGAATGTTTTCTACCCTTGCTGCTTCAAAAGAAAATTGTTTGGACTTGGTAAAAAGTTTCAGCCAATGATTAAAAGCCCTTATTTCGGTACCTGTTACTCTAAATTTACTTATTCCGTTTAACAACTGTAAAACAATGCCTTGAGTTTTTCCATCATAATTTAAGGCCTGCTTTTCTTTAGAAATTTGCCACCTACCAATCCAATACATAATCAGCACCTCTACCAAAGAAATGCCCAAAGCTACTAAGGCTAGTTTTACACTATAATAAAATAATAACAAAAAATTAAGCAATGAAAAAACGCTGCTTAAAATGGTGGTAATTACTACACCTGACAATAATTTACGTATTTCATTGATTCCCATTGCCCGATCTGCCAGGTCGCCTGTAGTAAACTTTCTGAAAAATGAGGCGGGCAAATCCAACAACCTATCCCAAACTGCTGCCTGTAAACTATGGTCCATTTTGGTTTCTATCCGCAACAGCGCAAACCCTTCGGTTAATTCAAACAAAATGTAACCAATTAACGCCATAAACAAGGCAAAACCTACGTGCATTACCTGAGATTTGCCCGCGTTAGGTATTACGGTGTCAAACAACACTCCTGTAAGAATAGGTGTAATGAGCCCTAAACCTGTTCCGGCAAGCCCCATAATAATCAAGATATAAAAATCTCTTTTTTCTTTAAACAGGCCAAATTTGAGGAGGTCTATCAGGGTGATTTTCTTCTGAGGAAATGGTTTATAAAATGTATAAGCTACTTTATCTATTAAGTGTTGATTCTTTTCGGTAATTCTGAAGGCTTCTTTGGTTACAGGGTTGTAGGCTTCATAACGATTGCCTTTGACGGGCATCAAAGCTATAGGTGTATCGCCTTCTTTCAAAAAGCTTAGCAATGCTCCAGAGTCTTGCTGCCACCATTTGCTGTCCAGCAGTACCTCACGATACCTTACCTTCGATGCTCTTGCAATATCTCCAATAGGATCATACCCCTCTTTTGTATTTTCAAGCGGAGGCACTAGGCGTATTTTGGCAGGATCGGCCACTACTTGACAAGCGTTAAACAGCACATCGTCGGTTTGAACTCTTAGGCCTTTGGCGTATTTGTCGGCAGCCTCACGGTTGAGAATAGCCTCAGCATCTTTAAGGGTTTGAATGGTTTTAATGTACTGATTTTGGTATTTGGACTTGAGGCGAATTTGTTCATTACGCGCCACAAAATCAATGGCATTTTTTTCAAGCGCAAACAAAGTGTTATCCAGCGCCTCTAAACCTTGCCAGGCGGCTTCTTGCTGAATGGCTTCAGTAGTACCTATAAATTTTAGTCCCAGGTTTCCGTTTGACTCCCAAAATGACTCTCGACACAAAGGTAATAAAAGTTCTTTGGTGGGTTGATCAAGCTTTCCTGAGCCGTTGATGAGTAAGGTATTGGCTTTGCGAGGTTTAATGACTGCCCAAACTACCTTTTTTTGAGCCGATATGCTGTCACCTTCTCTCAAAATAACTCGCTCCCCCTTTTTAATTAGTACATTTGCCGCTTTATTAGGGTGATTTTCATTTTCTGAAATACCAAAAAACAAATTGGTTACCCAATCACTGATCAAGCCAGCTATTATAGGCGAGTAGTTCGACGTGAGTGCCAATTCTTTCAGGCGAGCCAGGTCAAATTCATACACCAATGTATCTTTGGTGGCATCTGCCGAAAAACCAATGTGATGCACAGAATTGGCAGAATCAAGCCCTAATAAAAGTTGTTGTTGCTCGGCAGTAAAGAAATAAAAGCGTTGTCCTTCTGGTTTTCCATCTTTCAATTGAACAGTATATACATTGATTTGTCCTTGATCAATAAACCATACTTTTCCAGGTGTATCCATCAAAAACGGTGTATTCACCGTCATTTGTATTGGCTTTGCTTCTTGTCTGATAATCTCTAAAAATGCCTCCACAGAAATCTTTTTAAATTGTGTCTGGTAAATTTATAAAGATTTCATGAACCACGCCAGAAGATGTAAAACACAAATGATTTTTATGCCACTTCTTTTACTTTGTCTGGTGTTTGCTTGTACTGTTTATATGCGCCATACAATACCAAGCCAAAAGGAACAAGCCATACCAGGTCATTGGTAATATTATGCAATCCAAATACCCAAGGCAAAGAACCTTGCACTACGTGTTGCAAAAAACCAATAGGTCCAAACACTTTGCCCAAAAAACCTACCAATACAATACCCCAATGTTTATAAGGATTGTAAGAGGCCACCCAATAAGCTATTCCATAGCAGCCTACAATCATTCCTACTGCCTGCCAGATAGCCGCGTAATTGGGGCGGGGCAAATGTACTAAATCAAAAAAGTGAAAAGGAAATAAGGTGACCCAGGCTCCCCATAGTATGTTGTAAATAGCTGCCATACGCAGCATAGTAGTCATCCATTTCGGAAACGATCGTTCTTGCATGTGTATACTTCTTTGATTTGTTGTATCATCACAACTTTGATATACACCTGTTTGTTTGTACTCAGCTATAAAAAAAGCCCTCTAAACATTTAAAAATGTTTAGAGGGCTCATCATATTTTCGGTTTCATTAGATAACTACAAGCTAAAAGCTGCCTTTACCTTATCTACGTAGTCTAACTTTTCCCAGGTAAACAAATCAACTTCTACAGTCTTTTCATTTGATTTTCCTGCATTGAAAGTTTTGGTTATGGTTTCAGACTCACGCCCCATGTGGCCGTAAGCAGCTGTTTCCTGATACATCGGATTACGCAACTTCAACCTTTGCTCAATGTAATAAGGACGCATGTCAAACACTTCTGCTACTTTTTGTCCTATTACTGAATCGGTCATATCTACCTTAGCACTCCCATAAGTGTCTACCATAATACTTGTAGGCTGGGCAACACCAATAGCATAAGAAACTTGTACTAAAATTTCGTCAGCTACTCCGGCAGCTACCAAATTTTTGGCAATGTGACGAGAAGCATACGCTGCACTTCTATCTACTTTTGAAGGGTCTTTTCCAGAAAAAGCACCTCCACCATGGGCTCCCTTGCCACCGTAAGTGTCAACAATAATTTTTCTACCTGTCAACCCAGTATCTCCGTGAGGGCCACCAATTACAAACTTGCCAGTAGGGTTGATATGGTACGTAATATCATCGTTGAATAATGCTTGAATGTGTTCAGGAAGTTGGGCTTTCACACGAGGGATCAAGAAACTGATAATATCCTCACGAATTTTTGCCTGCATAGCTTCCTCCGTATCAAAATCGTCATGTTGTGTAGATACTACAATAGTGTCTATACGAACAGGTTTATTATCATCACTATATTCAATAGTTACTTGAGATTTTGCATCAGGTCTAAGATATTTAATATCAGTTGCTTCGCGTCTCATATCCGCAAGCTCTTTTAGAATTTTGTGCGATAAATCTAAGGCTAGTGGCATATAGTTAGCAGTTTCGTTGGTTGCATAACCAAACATCATTCCCTGATCACCAGCACCTTGTTCTTCTGGCTTTTGTCTATCTACGCCTTGGTTAATATCAGGAGATTGTTCGTGGATAGCAGACAAAACACCGCAAGAAGTTGCCTCAAACATGTATTCTGACTTGGTATAACCAATTTTCTTGATTACTTCTCTTGCTATTTCCTGTACATCAAGGTAAGCATCAGACTTCACTTCACCTGCCAAAACGACTTGCCCAGTAGTTACAAGAGTTTCACAAGCCACTTTTGAGCTAGGGTCATAAGCTAAAAAATAATCGATAAGTGCATCAGAAATCTGATCAGATACCTTATCAGGGTGTCCTTCCGAAACTGATTCAGACGTAAACAAATATGCCATTGAGTCTATTTAATATTGTTTCCTAATTAATTTAAAAAGCAGCCAAAGTTAAAAGAATTTTATCGAAAAAAGAAAGTCACCACCGGGATTCATGCCAGCCTATGCAGAAAGTTATAAAATTCCAAACAGAAATAACCTTTTAAAATAAAGAAGGATAGAGTATATTCAACAAAATAAAATACTGCTTTTTTTGTCTTAATGGATAAGCCCCAAATTATATTAAAGCAAACATGCCTATCGCCATATTTTTCACTCTAATACAAATAAAAAAGGAGAACCTAATAACTCATAGGCTCTCCTTTTCTAATAATTTATATTCTTCTATTTTTTCTTTTCAGTTTTTACCAACTTAAATTTTACCCTTCGGTTCCTTATTTTACCAAATTCGGTTTTGTTAGACGCTACTGGTCTCTTAGAACCATACCCTACGGTTTTCAGTCGGTTCTCATCTATTCCTTTGTTTACCAGGTATTTTTTCACTGCACTTGCCCTTCTTTCCGAAAGATTCTGATTGGCGTCTTCGGTTTCCCCTATGTTACAGGTATGCCCCTCGAGCTCCAGATAAATGTCAGGGTGTTTTTTAAGAATTACAACAATGTCGTTTAACAATGATTCTGTGGCTTTATTAATATCATCGTTGGTATAATAGAAATACGCCGTAGACTTGAGTATCTCAAGGTCACGGGTAGTTAAGTTCTTTGGAGGCACATTGTCAACCTTTATAGGATCAGTAGCAATAGTATCACGACCTATTATTCTACGATTACGCTTGGTAACTACTACTGTGTAAATAAACTTATCGTCTTTTGGTCGTATTGTATCTTGTTTGATCTCATCAGGTTTTGGCTTACGTTTTACTTCTTTTTTACCTATCCTAAACCCTACTTTTAGCTCAAAAGCACTTAACCTTTTTGCCTGACGATCCATACTTAAATCATAACTAAAAGCTACCGAGTATTTGGGTTGGTTCATTTCTACAGACACAATGGCGGCTCCGTTTAACTCATACCAAAGCCCCACCCCTACATTTCCAGGTTTGATAAATCCACTAAATGGTGCATAATTATACCAAAACATAGAACCAATATTCACCTGTCGGTTGCCCCCATCTTGCTGTATCCAACGTATATTAGGCATAATCTTAAGTTTTTCACTCTGGTAAGCAGTAAATCCTCCAGTAAAAACAAGACTAATGGGTATTCGCTCTTCTTTAGCACTTAACGAAACATTTGGTTGATTGAGGTTTTGTCCCGAAATACCCAGAAAAGCCCTGGTATTAGAGGTAGAGTCTGAATCGGTAAAGTACCAATATAGCCCAGCATTCATGGTTGGGTAGCTAATGGCTGTAATATCAAAAACTTCATTGCTTGCCGCTGTATTCAAAAACTCCCCGTTAATCCATTGACTCCCGGTTGTCAAGCGGTCAATATTGATACTCTGCCAGAAATAACCACCTTGTACACCTAAACTAATGTATTGTGCCCGACCTATTTGATGGTTATAAGCTGCACCAGCACTTAAACCTGTAATCTGTAATGCTCCGTCTGCTCCTAACCTATCATTTACGGCTGAAAAACCAAAACCTGCTATTCTCCCCCTGGTTTTTGTAATCAGTGGATGAGTGATTGAAAACATAGGGGTTTCAAACGCTGCCCCTACTCCTCCACCTACATTCATTCTACGGTAACTCATAATCGCTTGTGGCTGATTATAAGATGCTATCATTCCAGGGTTTGTTTGCATAGGAGAAAGGTGAAACTGGGAGTAAGAAACCGATTGTGCCGACAACCTGACACTGGTTATCAACACAATGATTAAAACTCCTAGTAATACTTTTCTTGCTTTATGGTGGTTCATTTTCAACTTCATACAATTCTTTATATACATTATCGTACCAACAGCACGTTGCCCGATTTTTTAATTTCTACGCCATTTTTAAATTTTCCTGTCAAATACCATACATAATTTCCTTTAGGCAACGGTTTTTCTTCAAAGGTTCCATCCCAACCTTTGTTTTGAGTCTCACTTGTTTTTATTCCAAATTCGTCGCTTCCCAAAAACTCCGCCTTATCATTGCTTTCATATACCAATTTGCCTTCCCGATTATACACTTTTATGCCCAATGTTTCTACTTGGTTGCCAAAGACCTGAAACAAATCATTTTTCTGATCATTGTTAGGGGTAAACATAGTAGGTACAAATACCTGAAAACTTAGCACCCTTACTACAACTGATACTGTAGTATCACATCCTTTACTATTGGTCAGTAATACTGAATAACGCGTCGTTTGCTTAGGAGTCATTGTAGGTGCTCCTAACGTAGCATCCGAAATATTTGCCACATCGGCATCGGTATCTGCCGTCCAGGCAAAAGTAGCCGCATCGGTAGCAGTAGCAGCCAGTATAACTGACTCGCCCACTGTAATGGTAGCAGTATCTCCTACTGAGTTTACCAGCAAGCTTCCAGAACTTGTAGGGGTGATCTTAGCATCAGTTACATATTGACGTCTATCTTCTATAAGGAAAGAAATAATGTTAGAAGTACACCCTCCTGCATCGGTCACCTGTACATTATAAGTCCCTGGAGTCAAATCTGTAATGTCTTTTGTAGTAGCATTATAAGCAGCATCACCTGTCTTAGTCCAAAGATAGGTATAAGGTGCTCCACCAAAACCTCCCGAAACTGTGGTAAGTGCTACTGCTCCACCACCAGCACCATTAGCTGTACAGTTTTGAGCATTGGTAGTATCACCCACAATCGTAAAATTAGTAGGATCGTTTACTACCACATCAAATACTACTGGAATACGGGCATTGTCCCCAGCAGAATCATCAGCTCCTTTAGCTCCAGACGCTGTGACAGGAGTGACATAGTAAATAAAATTGCCTAAATTATTTTGCGTAATTCGTAAGGTATCAGATGGCAATCCGCTATTGGTAGATTCTCCCAGTTTGGTACCACCTGTTGAGGCATCGTACCACTCAAACTTCGCAGCGTTGGCATCAACACCTTTGAGCCTTACTTGCCCACCCTCACAAATTTGGGGAGACAAAGCACTTGCGGTAATACTATAAGGAAAAATGCTTACCCTGGCTGTATCTGAGAAGTTTTCACAATTGGTATTGGTTACTATCTCTTTGGCGTATACTTCGCCTGTACCAGCAGTAGCCGCCCACTTTACAGTAATTTGGTTGGTACCAGCGCCCGATTGAATCGTTCCTCCTGTTACTGTCCAAGCATAAGTACTCCCTGTATTATTGGTGGTAAGCGCATAGGTTCTTACATTATTCACATATACAGAGTCGGTATTATCAGTTAATTGAGGTTTTATTGGTGTACGTTTTACAGTAACTGTTTGCTCGTTAAAATCTCCACTACAGTTCGTACTTTTGATTTTAGCCAATACTCTAAATTTCGCGTCAGCTACATCTAACCCACTAAACGGTAAATTATTACTCCACCTGATTTTTACCTCAGTAGAATCAGCCGTGTTGGTAGACACTATCTGCCCATCACTGGCATTTACTATGCTCCAAGAGTATATGTAGTTAGCATCTGGCGAAGTAATAGTATAAGTAGCTTCATAACTGGTACCAGCAGTAAACGCACAGATATTCATATCACCAGTAACAGTTGGGGCTGTAGGTTTGGTAAAAATAGACACATTGAATGTTGCAGTGGTAGTGGCACAAGCCAGTGGGTCAGTTTCAGTCAATGTAAGGGTTCCGGCTGTAGCATCAGTCCAGGTCACTGAAATCTGATGGGTACCTGCCCCATTGTCTATAGTTCCGCCTGTAATCATCCAATTGTACGTATTGCCAGCATTGTTGGGGGTAGAGTAAATGGTTCCAGCTACGTTCTGGCAAGCAGTAGTAGCTCCTGTAATCACAGGGGTTGGGTTTACATTGGCGCTTGCTGTTACTTTACAAGCTCCATTATCCTCTTCTACGCTTATCGATTTAGCTCCCGAAGTACCCCAGGTTACGGTAATAGAATTAGTGCCTTGCCCTGAAGCTACTGTACCTCCGTTGACTGTCCAGGTGTAAGTGTTCCCTGGTACCGATGCTGTAGAATAAGTAGTTTGTTCTGCAATACAGTTTCCTACAATTCCTACTAAAGCAGGAGTCGGCACAGGTTTGATGCTGATATTTTTCACAATTTGCGCGGTACATCCTCCAATACTCTCATCCAGGGTAATAGAGCCAACAGTACCTACGCCCCAGTCTACAGTAATAGATGCAGTACCGGCTCCTGATTGAATCGTTCCCCCACTAACATTCCAAACATAAGTGTTGCCCGTGCTTCCGGCGTTGTAAGTAACTGTGGTTCCAGTACAGGCAAGGTTAGTTCCTGAAATTGTCGGAGTGGGGTTGGCATTGATCGTTGCTACTACCGATACACGGTCGGTTTCACAAGTACCATTAAACAAACTTACATAGTAAGTGGTAGTAGCAGTAAGACTTGGGGTAGTAAAGCCTGAATTTTGTCCAAGGTCTGTCGTACTAGTGGGACTATCGTACCAACGGTATTGCCCGTCCACTCCTCCAGTAGCAGATAGTGTTACTGTTCCAGGCCCACAATTTGCGCCAGCAGTTGCTACCGGGTCAGCCACACCTGCACTTACAGTTGCATCTACCTGAGTAAGTGTGCTTTCTGCATTTCCGCAACTTGCATCCAATATACTTACATAAAAACTTTTAGTAGCACCAACAGAAGGCGTAGTAAATGTTGTATCTAAATGGTCTGTACTGGTTTTAAGCAAGGTGGTCTGGTCGGCATCGTACCATTTGTAGACCTGCCCTCCAGTGGCTCCAGAAGCATCCAGCAAAAACGTGCCTGCACCACAGCGTGCAGCAGGAATAGCCACTACTGTAGGGGCAGTTGGTGAAGTACCCGCACTATTGATAACAGCCGTTACCTTAGAGCGGCTACCTTCACAAGAGCCATCAGCTTTGGCAATTGCCACGTAAAAATCACGGGTGGCAGCAAGACTTGGGGTGGTATAGGTATTGTCGTTTTCGTCAGCCGATAATTTCAAATGCGAGGTAGTGGAAGCATCTAAATACCATTTGTAGACTTGCCCTGCACCTGCGCCATTGGCAGTGAGGGTTACAGTACCAGCTTCACACCTTGAAGCATCAACAACGGCAGGCGTAGGCAACTGTTCTATAGTGGCAGTCACCTCTACCCTGTCGGTTTCACAACTTCCATTATAAAAGCTTACATAATAGCTACTAGTGGTTGATAGGTTTGTAATAGTAAAAGAACCTGTGTTGCTTTCCAGTAAAGTTCCTGCGGTTGCTGCATCATACCATCTAAATTCTTCTCCAGCGGTGGGGGCAGTAGCATCTGCTTTTGCTGCTGTCAAAACAATGTCACCTGTACCACAGCGAGACTGATTGGTTACGTTAGGAGGCGTTCCACCTGAACTTGTAACAGTCACGGTTACGGGTACCCGATTACTTTCGCCTCCACAAGCATTGTTATTAATGCTTACATAATAAGTAGTAGTAGCAGTTACCCCAATTGAAAAGTTTGGAGAAGCATCATCTTGTAGAAAGTTTCCGCCAGTAGATGCATCATACCAACGGTAAGTTTCTCCGCTGGCTGCCAAACCTGAGGCAGTAAAATCGGCATTTCCAGCACCACAGCGAGCGTCAGGTGTAGCAGCAGCTGTAGGGTCAGCGGGTGTCCCCGGAAAAATAGTTGCAATGACCTCTACCCTATCGCTTTCACATGTACCATTGATAATACTTACAAAATAGCTTGTTGTAGCAGAAATAGAAGGTGTTGTAAAGTTAGGATCAGCAGCATTGGCTGATTCTTTCAACATATTACCACCTGTAGCAGCATCATACCAGCGATATTTCATTGGTCCAGTAGCTCCACTCGCACTTAGGTTTACAGTACCTGTACCACAGTTTGATCCATTGGTTGCTGTAGGCTCAGCAGATGAGCCATTGATAGTAACAGCATAGTCAGCCGTCGTAACAACACAACCCTCTGGGGTGGTTTCAGTTACCTTTACGGTGGAGGCTCCGGGTGTTCCCCATTCTACCGTAACTGAGGCAGTCCCCTGACCTGCGGTAATGGTACCATTGGTTATTTCCCAATTATAGGTGTTTCCGGCATTGTTGGTAGTAGTATAAGTCTCTGTTTGGGCGGGGCAAGCGGTGGTAGCTCCTGCTACTGCTGGAGTAGGGTCTGCATTTACAGTCACATTTATCGGAACACGGGCGCTCTCGCAGGTAGCTCCAGCTATAGCTACATAAAAAGTATGATTGCCTGCAGCAAGGCTTGGTGTAGTAAAAGTAGCATTAGCCCCCTGTGAAGTACCACCTGTAGACGCTAAATACCAACGGTAATTACCATCGCTTGAACCAGTGGCCGTTAAATCAACCGTACCTGTACCACACCTGGACTGATCTCCTCCTGAAGTTGGAGCACTAGGTCCTCCTATTAACAACACGGCATAGTTAGAAGCTTCAGCAGCACAAGCTCCGTTTTGCACAAAAGCCCTGAAAAAAGTATTGGCAGTCAAATTTGAGAAAGGTAAAGTAGTGAGTCCTGCCGAGCTTGGTACTTCTGTCCAAGTGGCTCCATCGGTAGACGATTCCCACTTTGTAACTGTACCAGTGGCGTCTTGTAAGGTAAGGTTTCCGGCAACACTTGCACAGACTGCTCGTCCAGTAGTCACAAACCCGCTTGGGTTACTGATATAGTATCGTCGAACTAGCTGATTTACCTTATCACCTACATAAATATTTTGTTCTAAATCGGCATAAACACTGCCTGGGTAGTTAAATTTAGCCGCCTGAGCAGTTCCATTGGTTAACCCTCTGTCGTTGGCTATGCCAGCAATAGTAGTTACTTGCCCTTCACTAATCTTACGAATCACTTGGTTTCGGGTATCAGCTACATATACGTCTCCTACCATATCTACTGTAATGCCCGTGGGGTGATTGAAACGCGCGGAAGCTGCCGCACCATCTACGTACAAGGCATTTGTTTGAGAAATGTCACCAGCATAGGTAGAAGTAGCTCCACTAGAGGTGGCTACTTGGCGAATGAGGTTATTGTGACGGTCTGCCACAAAAAGGTTACCTGAACGGTCAAGGGCAATGCTGGTGGGAAAGAAAAAACGGGCAATACTGGCAGTTCCATCAGTAGCACCTGCCGGAAAGACTGTGCCTACTGCTGGTCCTGACAAAATAGACACTGTATTGGTGTTTAAATCAACTTTCTTGATTTTGTGATTGTTCTTATCAGCCACATATAAATTGCCTGAAAAATCTACTGCTACATCAGAAGGCTCACGAAAACGAGCTGAGGTGGAGGCGCCTATCGCATCACCACTGGTACCATCACCAGCTACTGTAGTGACTGTAGCTGCTCCATCAGGATTAGCTATAGCACGAATGACGTGGTTGTCTTTATCTGCTACATACAGTATCCCAGCATCGTCAATAGCTAAGCCAGAAGGGTGATTAAAGCGGGCGTTTGTACCTACCGGGTCATTCACCAAACCACTGGCACCTACGCTTCCAGCAACAATTGACACGGTACTATCAGATACACGAATTTTTTTAATTACATGATTTTTTTCATCTGATACATATAAAAATACGCCATCAGGAGATTTCACCATACCAGCAGGCGCATCAGAAGTGGTTTCGTTACCATTACTGGAATTGCTTTGATCAACGTTGAAATTGAAGCCTGTGGCAAACGAACTTACCTGAAGGCTCGAACTACTTCCTCCATCTACTACAGTAATTGTATATTTGGCCTCAATGTCACAAATCCCTTTGGTTACTTTGTATGTAATAGTGTAGGCTCCTGATGCCACCCCTGCATTGGGGCAAAGCTCTCCGGTAGAGGCATCAATAGGTAAACCAGCAGGGTTAATTGTATAAGTACCTCCAGAAACATCCTCTCCATCTTCACCTGTAAGGGTAGGCGAAGCACAACCTGCATTTTTACATATCGAGAGGGTACCATAAGTAAGGGATGCTGTGGGACAAGGCTTGGCATACCAAAGCTCAGTACCTATATTTTGATCGTTGTCAAAACCAGCAAAGAAAAGTCCATCTTTGTCAGGCTTTACTCGTACTGCTGTCAATCCAGTAATTTTAGCTGCTCCTGAGGCAGTCAATGGATTAACATCTTTTACTAATACTGTTCCAGCATCTGTGCCATCACTTTTAAAAAGCTCTCTTCCTGTATCTCCCCTAAAGGCAGTAAAATATAGTACAGATTTAGTGGCTCCATTTACCAACCCTCGTACAGCGGTGAGGTCTTGTGGAGCTGAGGGGAAAGAACCTGGTTGGATGTCTTTCACTAAAACAGTACCTGGAGCGGTGCCATTACTTTTCCACAGCTCAGCACCTGTAGTTTCACCTGCTGCTGAGAAGTAACATATACCTCCAACATCTACAAAGCCGGTAGGGTTAGAGCTACTTGTTCCAGGGAAAATATCTTTCAAGCGTCCTACTGTAGTACCATCTGGACTGATCCAAAGCTCTGTACCATCGGTAGCATCGCTTGCCGCAAAGAATAAGATATTGTTAGAGTTTACCAAGCCTGCGTTGGCATCTACTGTGGTACCTGACGGAAAGGTGATTTTTGAGGTATTTCCGGGAGTTCCGTCACTTTTCCAAAGGGCGGTACCAGCACCATCATCTGCTAAAAAATAGCAAAGTCCATCTTTCTCTACCAAATTACTGGGATTAGAACTACCACCAGGGTTAATATCTAACACCATCATCGTACCTGCATCTGTTCCATCACTTACCCACAACTCACGGTTTATTGAGGAGCCTCCCCCATCAAAATCAGCGTCAGCTGTAAAAAATAATGTACCATTAATATTGGTGAGATTTTCGGGGTTTGAAGGAATGGTAGCGTCTAATGGACCACCAACTCCGCCGCCAACTTTTGTGTTGTTAATATCTTTTACTAATGAGGCTCCACCTACTGTTCCATCACTTTTAAACAATTCTTGTCGTTTTAAAGGATGCTGTCCTGCAAAAAACAGTGTACCATTCACATTGACTAAAAACTCCCCATTACCTGCTCCCTGGTTTGGACTGGGGCTTCCTGTGGGGTTTACATTCTCTACAAACTCTGTGGTGCCGGTTGCCATATTGGTTCGATACAAAGCACCAGAGTTGGTGCCATCGTTGGCAAAATAGTAGGCATAGGTTTGTCCTCCAATACTAAACTCAGTAAAATAACTTGCACTAGAACTGTTAGAACTGGCAAAAATATCTGACAAAATATTGGTATTAGGCACCGTACCATCACTAATGTGTGGCTCTTTTCCTACTCCTGAACCAGTAGCATTAAAAATTAGTTTATCACCAATTGCGGTGAGTTCACTGGGGTTACTGGAATTATTGAAACCAGGAAAAACATCTATTACTATGGGTTCTTGATGTTGTGCCTGCAGGCTGGAAAAAATAAGGAATTGGCACAGTAAAAAGAAGCTAAACTTTGAAAAGCCCTTCAATGGCTTTGATAAACTTATCATTGTAAGATTTGTGGGTTTAAGTTTAAAAAACAGTGACTCAAAGACACTTGTTTAACTGTAAAAAAAACAGAAAAAACAATATTTCTTTAAACATTTAATTACTAGTCAGTACGAAACTGAGTAATTGATGTTGTTTGAATGCCCCTCAAAATTGGATTTAACTAATTTATTTAAAAACAAAAATGATGAGGCACGGGTTTGCAGACAGGTAATGTACCAAACAAACTATGCCAATTCCTAAGCAGTAAATTAATCTAATACTTCCCAGGTATGGTCGGCTAACAACCTTACTGAAGCAACGAACCTTTCATAGGGCATATTATCCCGCCATTCGTTGGGTGCTATAATTGAAAGTAAGTATTGTTGGTTTTTTCGCTGATATAGGTGATATAATCTACCAATCAATGGCGTAAAACTCATCTCAGCATTGTAGATGGTTCTTGATATATCTACCCTTTCTTGAATTTTTTTTGCTTGAACAGCCAGTAATTCTACTTGCTTTTGTATTTGCGCCAATTGCATATCAGTTTGTTCTTCCATAGCTGCAATTGCCTGCCCTTTGATTTGCCCTTTTTTAGTAGGCTCTATTTTAAAACCTCCTACTGTGTGTGCATAAGGCAAAGTACTTGGGTTTTCGGTAATTTTATCTTTGTCAATGGGGTTTACAAAAACTTTCTTCTCTTCCATATTGGTTTTATAGTAAAACTTTAATCTTTTCTTTTAAATTTAAATATATACACTACCTCATAGCAGTATCACTTATCACCAGTACCTTTTACTATATATTGCGAAAAGGTATCAAAGGGTAAACACTTCCTGCCAAAAAGTTTTGCTGATTTTCGGATAATTCTAAAAATGCATTGCACTCCAAAAGGTTGGCAAAGTCGCCTGAACCGTGTCCAGGCACTGGATTCGCCCATAATTCACCCTCTTTGTTAATTACATTTACAGATAAGAAATAAGTTAAATTTCTATCAAACTTAAAGTCTTGTCCTAACTTGGCGTACCTGACAGGGCTGGTTGTCCTCCCTTCTATTTTATCTAAATAAGGGATTACATATTTAAATAAACCCACTAAAGTTGATACAGGGTTGCCCGGTAGCCCAAACAATACCTTGTTGCCTTTTTTGCCAAACCACATTGGCTTGCCAGGGCGTTGTTTTACTCGATGAAACAGTTTCTCTACATTGAGTTGTTTCATCACAGTAGGTACATAGTCTTTTTTTCCTTTAGACACTCCCCCACTGGTGATAATTATATCAAACTCATGAAAAATTGACGTCAACTGTTCTTCTATCAATGTTTGATCGTCGGGTAGGTGCCAAAGTTGCGCCTGGATGCCTCTATTGGCAAGTGCAGCAGACAATGCATAACTATTAGAACGCCTAATCTGATAAGGAGCCGGAGTTTCATGGGTATCTACCAATTCATTGCCAGTAGATACAATCGCCACTTTGGGCTGACAAGTCACTTTTAGCTCCGTTTTCCCTACAGTTACTGCTACTGCTATTTCGGCATGGTCTATAGTTGTATTGGCTGGTACTAATACATCTCCTGCCTTACGATCTTTGCCCTGCTGGTGTATGTTTTGATTGAGTGTTAAGACTTCAGCAGTAATGGTAGCATATCGTTGCCCGTCTTGTGCTTCTTCAAACACTACTTCTTCCACTGGAACCACAGCACTTGCTCCTTCAGGACGCATAGCTCCAGTCATAATCTCCAGAGCTACATTGGCAACTGCAATCTCAAGAGGTGGACTCCCCGCAGTTTGTACTCCTGTTACCAAAAACTTTGTTTGCCCTTTTTTCCAGTCTTCATAGTTGATGGCTATGCCATCCATAGTTACCCGGTCAAAAGGAGGGAAATCTCTGTCTGCTTTTATTTCTTCTCTCAATGTTCTCCCCAAAGCCTTTGAGGTGGAGCAGGTTTCTACTTCTAAATCTATAGGGTGATCTAATATTACACGTGTTGCTTCGTCTACTGATTTCATGATTGTTTTAAAAAAAAGCTTATTTTTTATCTTTATTTGTTTCGTTGTAAAAAATCATTTTAGGGTCATTGGTCTGTTGGCGTATGTAAGTTGGCTGGCACGCTCTTTTTTGCCATAAATGAATATTTTTGGCAGTACGAAGCAATGGGTAACTCAACCACAACACTAGTAGTATGTTCATTAGCCACTGTTTTGTAGAAGAAAAAGATTGACTTAGAGTGTAATACACCTGAAAAAACACTCCCCATAACAACGGGAAGACCACCGCAACATAACGTTCTGTTTCATGAAAACTGATGCGTTCGGTTAACTGTAGGAAAACAATGTATACTCCAGCAACAACCAATAATACCGGGGTAAAGTTTTCTAACTTCAATTGACGTTTTTTCATCCACCACATCACTACAAATATACCTGCAATAAATACACTCCCTCTTACCCACAAAGGAACCGTGACAGGGATAAACCAAGCACTTACCGCGTTGAGGTAATGATCAAGGTTTTGTTTAACTAAAATGTTCCCAAAAATGTTGTAAGCCGCAGGATGCAGCCCCCCCTTGGCAGTTTGCATCCCTACCAAAGTCCATATAACCCAACCCGACACTGCCAACACACCATATAAAACAGCCCGCCAAAAACCTGCTTTTGTAAAAAGCCAAAGAGATAAGGCAATGCCTGTTACTAAAAAAACACCAGGATTGCGTTGTAAACACATAATGAAACTTATCACTATTATTGCCCGGTAGTATCCCACCTGGGGGCGGCACTGGTATTTATACAATAACACCACTAGCCAGCCTATTAAAGCCACAAATAGGGGTTCTGACCAAATAAAATGATGAATAAGCTGCAGAGGAGTAGCTATAGCCAGGCTCAACGCAAAGAGTATTTTACTGGCGTAATTAGGCAGGGTTTGACGACACAGGTAAATAAAACTCCATAAAATACTTACCAGACAAATGGTATTCAAATATTTTGACAATTGCAAACGATGTTCACCCAGTAAAGATAAAATTAAGGAATAAAGAGGAACATGATCTATATGGGAGGTGCCATCAGCATGGAGTAGGGTATAATTCTTGGCAAAACTTTTAGCAGAGGCAAGGTATTGGTTAGAATCGTAGGTAATGCCAGGCGCACATTGGGTACTGTATAGTTGTAGCGCTACAGCTATGATAACAGCCACTAATAAGTACCAATGAGCTTTGATCAATTTCATAAAATGCACTTCTTAAACCATATTTACCCTCTATTTTGTGCTCACAAAAATACAATGGATTTTGTGAATCGCTATTTTTTTAACTTTTATAGTTCTTACATTCATCATAAAAAAAAACACCTGTTTGAATGCCCATAGAACATTCAAACAGGTGTGTATATATTATTGACTATGATTTGTTTTATGAAAACTTCATCACAGCTTCGGTTTCCGCTTTAAAGTTCTGGATAAACTCTTCTAGTGTAATGCTTCCCAGGTTGCCTTCGCCTTGCTTACGAATAGACACTTTGC
>NZ_AAWS01000037.1 GCF_000169175.1 Microscilla marina ATCC 23134 | reverse complement strand
GGTTCATTTCTACATTTCGCTGAAAAACGTCCAACAAAGCATACGCAAATATTTTACTCAGGCTTATGTCACCTTGTTGGTGCATTTCCTCTAAGAAGTTGACCGCTATATTTTCAAAATGCTTGAGGTAAGAGCCTTCACTCACCCTTTCGGCGGTAGGCTCAAAGTGAATAGGTTCACCCAAGGCAAAGTCGGCATTATAGCTAAGGGTGGTACGTGAGGCAATCATTTCCAATACGTCTTTGCTCACCATTTTTAGGTCATGGTCTAGCAAATCTATAGTAAAAGCAAAAGCATTTACAAAACGTTTTTTCCATTGGTCGCTTACCTTGCCATATGATTCGTCTATTTTAGACAATACGGGCAATATAAAAGGTTTACGCTTCTTTTCCTGAGTATATTTTGCTTCTACTATTCGCATAGCCATTTGCTTGGCTCCATCAAAGTTTTGTTGGTTGGGTGCCACCAAAATAATGTTCATATCAGGCATGAGCACATTACAAATCCCCGAATAGTCGTTAAAACCCGTGCGGCTGTCTATCAGCACATAATCATATTGTTGCTTAAGTTGTTCTTTAAACCAGAGCAAATAGCTGCCGCCTTCAAACTTGTCATAAAACTCCACCCAGTCAAAATCATCTACTTGCCCGTGAAAACCTTCCTGACGGTAATCTATGGCAGGCATCAAATCTATAACGCCCCCATTGTCGGCTTGTACCAAAGGGCTAATGTAGGTACCATCGGGGGCAATAAAGTCTTGTTCGCTAAAAGTATCAGTCTCTATGCTTCGTACTTTGGCAATGTGGGCGTTAAACAAATCCAGTAAACCCTTACTTTCTATGGTTTGATCAGTTTTATCATAGTAAAAGTGTAAACCAGGCGCCTCCAAATCCCAATCTATCATCAATACCTTGCGCTTGCGATAATAGCACAAATACGCGGCAAGGTTTGCCAGTAAATGGGTGCGCCCCACGCCGCCTTTGTATGAATAGAAAGTAAATATAGTCCCCATTTATAAATCCCCTAGTGATGGTTTGTTTTCAAACTTTTGAGTGGTAGCTTCAAAGCGTGCCAGGTTTTCTTTGTCGCCTATGCCCCTATAGAAGGCAATGTTGGATAAACGCCTAAAAAAATGAATTTTACTGGGAACATCCAATTCTACGTGCACATAACTTTTAAAAAACTCTTGTTCCCAACCGTGGCATAGATCTTCAAATACAGCTTTGATATTACGGGTAGCTACACCACGTGTCTTGGTAGATGATGTAACACAAAGAGGCACCAGGCAAGCCTTGATGTTATTGTGGGCGGTTTCGTCAAACACTTTAGCAAACTGGTTGTTATTGGTTGCCACCAAAGAAAAAGGATCAGCCACCAACACCATTCTGTCTTTGAGCCCTTTGGCTTGCCTTCTAATGGCACGGTTAATACAGGATTCGTCCAAGTAACACACCTTTAAGTTTATTTCAGACAAGCGGCTAAATTCATCCAATAACCCACTGATGGTTGTTGCTTCGCCGAAAGGCTTCCAATGCTTGAGCTCATTGCCATAGTTGCCAGTAGGCACATCTACTATAGCCGAGGGGTTAGTTACCCAGTATTGTTGGGTATGGGTGAGTACCACCACAAACAAATACTCTTTGAATTTGGAGGCATGTTGATGGATGTACACGTTTTCGGTGTTCTCGAAATAGTTTTGGCTATTTATCTCGCGCATAGTTTACTCAGAGTCTTTGGGATTGGTGCGTTGGTCAAGGTTTACAGTACCTGTATCTTCAAAATAATTGGTAGTATGAACAGTACGCCCACTATTGCCCGAAATTGGCGGGTTGACAGAGGCATCTTCATCAACAGTTAAGATACTCTTTAGTTGACTAGCAAATACTGTCAATTGTTGGGCATAGTTTACATCATCTTTTCCTTGAGTAAAAGTAGCCTTTAGCTGGGCATAATTGGGCTTAAGATGGTTGGGCATTCGATCACGCACCTTGTCCAGTTCGTCAAAGGTAGTTACATAATCTCCTTCATTAATCAGGTTTTTAATTTCTTCGTAGGTCATTGTCAAAGGTTTTATGGTTGGAGTTTGATTGTTTGCTTCAATAATACCAAAGGATTGCTCGGGTACAGAAGGTTTTTTGAGCACAAAAAGATAGACACCCAGCAGTAGCATAGGAATGCCTCCACTCAGAATAAAAGTCCAGGGTTCGGCTACATCCCAGCCCTTGAAGGCAAAAATGATGACCCCTGCTACAAAAGCAATGGCACCAGCCAACCATAAAATTTTTTCTTTGTGTTTAAACATCACTACAATATACACCTTTCAAGGAAAAAGCTCAAAACCACCAAGGGTTTGCAAGAAAAAGAACAAGCTAACTGCCTGGTTTTCAAAAACGCTTAGAGTTATTTAAAATTAGCTGAAAAGGTAAAGCCCTCCGAACTTTATTCGGAAGGTTTACAAGTTCGCTAAATCTCGGTTTATCTAATAGGCGTTTTACGCGATTTTTGCTAAAAAATCACATCTGTATACGTGTGGGGTGGGTATATACATTGAATCGTTCATTGCGTAAAAAACCCACCAGTGTCATACCATAGCTTTGGGCAAGCTGTACCGCCAGACTTGAGGGTGCTCCTACCGCCGCTACTACGGGAATCTCAGCGGTCAAAGCTTTTTGTACCAATTCAAAGCTCAACCTACCACTTAACAAAGCAATAGAACGATGAAACACTTCTGCATTGTCTAATTGACTTCCTACCAACTTGTCCATGGCATTGTGCCTACCTACATCTTCACGCATTGCCAAAAGGTGCCCTTTGTTATCAAATAGAGCTGCCGCATGCAACCCACCTGTGTGCTCAAAAACCATTTGTTGGTTTCGCAAACTTGTAGGCAAGCCAAGCAAAATATCAGCCGTTATTATTGGGGCATCTATGGGCAAGTTGGGACAACCAGTAAGCTGAATGGCCTCGATAGAGGTTTTACCACAAACCCCACAACTAGAGTTGGTATAAAACTGACGCTCAAGCCTTTGCAAATCTACTTTTACATGGGGGCGTAAAGTGACTTTTACCACATTGCCCCGTTCTTCAGGTTTTTTCATGCTTTCGCAATGCCTTATTCTGATAATGTCTTTGGGTGATTTGATCAAACCTTCGCTAAACAAAAAGCCTGTAGCAAGCTCAAAATCGTGCCCAGGAGTACGCATAGTTACCGATACTTTGCGTTCGGTGATTTCGTCGTTGGCAATAAAATTCAATTGAATCTCTAGTGGTTCTTCTACTGCCAACAAATCGGGCGATTGAACCAACTCACCAGTCTGGTACTTGTAAATGCTTGCCGGAAAAACGGAGGGTTTGGGCTGATGACTCATAGAGATAAAAATTTAGATAGATAAAGGCTGACTATATACTGTGTATGCTGGCGAAAAATCGGGAGTAACAACTTGGTCGAATATACCAAACAAAGTAGACCCTGACCCTGTCATGCTGGCATATAAAGCCCCTTGCTCATACAACTTAGTTTTGATGGCGGCTATATGGGGGTACTTGGTAAAAACCTGTGGTTCAAAATCGTTTTTAACTTTTTGCTTCCAAACATTTGCTTCAAGTTGCAATGCCTCCTGTAGGTTATCGGTTGCCTCCATAGGGCAAATACCTGCATACGCCTCACCAGTAGACACATGTTGGTTGGGGTATACCAATACCAAAAACTTGTCTTTAAGCTTGATGTCAATTTCTTTGAACTGGTCACCTTTACCAAAACAATACTTAGGTACATTTTCAATAAAAAAAGCACAATCGCTGCCCAATTGGCGGGCATAATCTTGCATTACAATGGCAGTAAGCTTGAGTTCAAACAGGTCGTTCAGGGTTTTAATGGTAAATGCAGCATCAGCAGAGCCTCCTCCTAAACCTGCACCAATAGGAATAATTTTGTGTAAATGAATGTGCACAGGTGGCAGGTCAAAATCGGCACTCAATAAGTGATACGCCTTAAGACAAAGATTTTCGTTGCCGTTGTCAGGGATAGGTATACCGGTTGATTCGAATAATAGCTGGTTGGCGGGCAGTATTTCGAGTATGTCTGTCCACCCTGTAGGGTAAAAACAGGACTCCAGGTTATGAAAACCATCTGAGCGCTTCTCTATAATATTGAGCCCCAGGTTTATTTTAGCATTAGGAAAACTAATCATAAATAATGTACCATTAAATCTATTCAATTCATTCCCCAATAAGGGAATGTTTGAACAGTAAATTCATAATATAACAAGCAAGATTTAGCCCCCTTGCTTCAGTCAAAAACTATATGCTTACTAAATAATACCCAAAGCACGTAAATAGTTGTTTGATATACAAAATTATCCCCGATTCCCAACCTTTTTAGGAGTGTTCAGAGAAATTTTTTAACATATATTGATTGGTTCATCTTCATTCTCCTTATATCTAAATTTATGGGTAAAGTTAGCGTTTCGGATTTATTTTCCCTTCTACCTGATGATTTGCTTGATAACTTAAGTCAGTCTACTGATGTAGATAAGTGGGTAAGCAAATTACCAGGCAAACTATTTATTAAGCTACTGCTATACAGCGTGTTAAACAATGAGCGTCTTAGCCTTCGGGAAATATCATCTGAGATGAGCAATCCTATATTTCAAAGTTTTTCATCTGAGATGGTCGAACAAATGGCTGGTTGGACTGGTATTCGGGAACGTTTGCGGCATATCAAGCTTCCTTTTATCGAGCAGGTATATGAACATTTTTTTGCAGAAGCTCATGCTTTATATGGAGAGAAAAAGCTTCTTGATTACCATATCAAACGTTACGACTCTACTTTGATTAAGGTATTTGGTCATTTATTACAAGGAATGAAAGTAGGTAATACATCTAAAAATAAATTTCAAGTAAAACTGACTACTGAGCACACTGATGGTTTTGGTCTCCGTGTGAGTTTCCATCAAGATCAGGCTCATTTAAGTGAAGAAACCGCCTTGCAAGAACAAATTAATCTGGGAAAACACAGCTCCCAAGATATTATAGTTTTTGATAATGGTTTGAAAGGGCGTCGTAAGTTTAAAGATTTTGATGAAGCATCTATACAGTTTGTGACCAATATAGGTAAAAAGCCCCGTTATCAGGTGAATCGTCCTCATCAGCTCCTAGATCGCCACCACCCTGATTTAGACTTTATACAAGACAGTGTTGTACAATTATTTGAGCGTGGACAACCTACCAATTCAATGGAGCATGAGTTTAGGTTGATAGAGTTTAGAGTTAAGGAAACGGGGAAGCACCTTTTTATCCTGAGCAATCTTTGGGATTTACCCGCAGAAGTGGTGGCTCAGGTTTACTTGATGAGATGGGATATAGAAGTGATTTTCAGGTTTTTAAAACAAGAAATGAACCTTACACACTTTGTTTGTAATGATCTGAATGCTATAAAAGTAATGATTTATGTAAAGCTTATTGCAGCAATGATGATCCTTATTTTTAAACAAAAAAATGCCATCAAAACATATAAAAGAGCCAAAAAACTCTTTTTGGAAGACATCTATCTTTTGATTATAGTAGAAATGATGGAAAGTCCAGACCTGAGTCAATGGTTTCTAAAAAAAGCAAAAAAAAGACTGAAAAGAGAATAGATAATATTTCTCTGAACAGCCCTAACCTTTTATAGGGGATATGTTACTGGCTTTACGTCTCTTTTGCAGTCAGTTCAGCCTTTTAAAGAAAAAACAGGAATATTTGCCAATGGCACCTATATTTAGCGCTTGTCTGCCTCTGGTTTAGGCTTTGAGGTAACTCAAACTGTTTATACAAATACGAGTTTTCGCACATCCTTTCAAACTTCCTGCAAAGGTTGTTTGTTATGCAGACCGGAGCCTCTGGTATAAAACCTGTTTTTTATTCATCCTGTTTTTGGCAAAGTATATCTGGAAAGAGTTCGCCTGCACAGCAACTACCAGTAAAATTGTCAAGATATTTCATTATTTTCACCAAATGTTGAGTATTTGAGCAGTAATGACAGTTACTAATACAGGGCACTTGACCAATAGCTTAAAATAACAGAGAACAAAATATGCAAAGAATACATCATTTCAGAAATATACCCTACACATTAGGCTTGCTTTTTACTATGTTGCTGGTGTCTTATTCGGTACAGGCAACCCACTTGAGAGCAGGGCAAATCACTGCTGAACGTATCTCCAGTGTAAGCCTTACCTATAGAATTACTGTTACCATTTACATGGACCGTGGACAAGGCAATGCAGATAGTCCTTCGCTTAATGTGTTTTTTGGTGATGGTAATAGTGCAGAAGTACAAAGAGTGACCGAAGAAGCTATTGGTAACAACACTACACGTAATATTTATGTGATAGAACACACTTACCCTTCTCCACAAGCTTATACCATTTACTTTGCAGAAGAAAACCGCAACGCTGGAGTATTGAATATGATCAACTCGGTGGATACTCCTTTTTCGGTAGAAACCAGGCTCTTAATAGACCCTTTTGTTGGTTTAAACGACACTCCCATCTTATTGGCTGACCCAATTGACTTGGCTTGTGTAGGGCAGAAATTCACCCACAACCCTGCTGCTTTTGACCCAGACGGTGACAGCCTTTCGTTTACGCTTACCGTACCCAACCAAGACATCGAGAAAGTAGTCAATGGCTATGCAGACCCATCAAGCGCTTCATTTGGGGGTAGAACTGAAGCTGGCGGCACCCCATTTTTTAGAATTGACCCCTTTACTGGTACACTTACGTGGGATTCGCCTGGCGCTGCCGGAGAATATAACATTGCCTTTAAGGTGGAAGAGTGGCGCAATGGGGTAAAAATAGGCTCTATTGTTCGAGATATGCAAATTATAGTATTAGACTGTAACAATGAACGTCCTCGGCTGTTGCTGCCTCAAGACACTTGCGTAGAAGCCAACAGTGAAATCCTCAAAACGATTAGAGCAAATGATCCTGATGGACACCCAGTCAGGATTACTGCTGAGAGTGGTATTTTGGAGTCTGGGTTTAACCCCAGGGCAACCTTTGGTCCTACTAACTTTCAAACTGGTGGTATTCCCCAAGGTACGTTTAGGTGGACACCATCTTGCGAAAATATCAGGGAACAACCCTATCGGGTCATTTTCAAGGCAGAAGACAATCCTACCATAGAAAGCCCTCTGGTAGATGTAAAAGCCTGGCGTATCACTGTAGTAGGGCCTCGTCCGGTGGGGCTTACTGCTACGCCTGCCGGCAGAAGTATTACCCTGAATTGGTCAGACTACAGTCTGATTTGCGCCAATGCCAAAGAACTGATCATTTGGCGCAAGGAGGGTTGTTCTACCTGGGAACCACTCTGCGAAGTAGGAGTGCCTGCTGGACTAGGTTATCAAGAGGTAGGCAGGGTGCCTGCCAGTCAAACTACTTTTACTGATAGCCAAAGGCTTAAAAAAGGGCTCAAATACAGTTATCGTATTTCAGCAGTATTCCCAGAGCCATCTAATGGTCAAAGCCGGGCATCGCAAGAGGTGTGTGTGAGTTTACCACTTGATATTCCTATTGTTACCAATGTTACAGTAGACCAGACCAGCGCAACTACCGGACAAATTACGATCAAATGGACTAAGCCGCCAGTAGCAAACTCTACTGATAATTACAAATATGACTTATACCATTTTGTAGGCATTAGGGGAGAAGATTCTACCCGAACTGATTCAACCAAGTTATTGACGCTTTCGGCTGATACTTCGTTCATTCACCAAAATATCAATACATTAGACACAGGGCATACTTATAGAGTACTGGCTTATATAGACAATGGCACTCCTATTTTTGACGATTACTCTGAGTTAGCATCCAGCGTAGACTTGACTGCCGTATCGGCTCCTAGTAGTATTAAACTCAACTGGACTTATGATGTGCCCTGGGCAAATATCAAACACTTGATTTATCGCCAGGCAAGCCCTGGAGGGGCTGTTCACCTGATAGACTCATTGCCTCAGAGTAGCTCAAACAAACTGGAATATTTTGACAAGGGTACTTTCCAAGACCGTAAACTAGATACCGATAGTACGTACTGTTATTATATTCTCACAGTGGGTACTTACTCAAACCCAGACATAAAAATTGCTGACCCTGATTCTTTAGCTAATTTATCACAGGTTGCCTGTGCACAACCTACCGATACTACCGCACCTTGTCCACCACGGCTTGCCATTGACTCTATTAAATGTGAAAGCTTTAACGATCAGGCCTTGTTGCAAAATAGCCTGAGTTGGACGCCTGTTATTAATATACCAGCTGGTTGCGACGATGATATAGTACAATACAAATTGTATTTCAGACCTACTAACCAAGGTGATTTTACTCTGCTGACAAGTCTCACTCAAGGCGAACTGAGTTATATACATGCCAACCTTACTTCGCTGGCAGGCTGTTATTATGTTACAGCAGTCGATCGCCTAGACAATGAAAGTGACCCAAGTAATATTGTTTGTCAAGATAACTGCACGTACTATGAATTGCCTAATATTATAACTCCTAACAAGGATGGTAAAAACGATGTGTTTCGCCCCTTCCCTACTCCACGCTTTGTTGAGTCGGTGGAGTTTAAAGTATATAACCGCTGGGGTGTAAAAGTATTTGAGATCAGTGATAATATTATGCTTGACTGGGATGGTAGTAGCAATGGCTCCGACCAAGTGTTACCATCTGGTATGTATTATTATTCTGCCAAAGTAAAATTTATCACGCTTGACCCTAACAACTCGGTACAAAAACTGAAAGGTTGGATAAAGTTAAGGAAGTAATGATGTTATGGTTCTTCAATTAACTAAACGGTTAGCCGAAAAGCCATTAAAAATCAGGCTTTTGGTTAGCTTAAGAAACAGTTGAAGCTGTTGGCAAAACATTTTTTCACAGCTTCAGCCAATGTATGTTCAGATTTACTGTGCCCAGCATATGGGTGTGGTAGCCTATTGTAATTATGATTAGTTTGACTAAATGAATGTTTTATTTGATATGGAAACGGGTGACCCAGATGATGCGGTCACCCTTTGTTTTTTGATAGCCCACCCTTTGGTAAGTTTGAGGGCAGTAACTGTAACACCTGGCACCAACGAACAAGTAGGTTTGGTACACCATATATTGCAAGCAACCAATCATGCCGCCATTCCTGTGGGCAGTTATCGTCCTGAGTATGAAAAAAACTGCATGTCGCTATTTCATAGGCGTTGGTTGGGCAACTTTGATGATCAACTACCTGATGCAGAGGGGCATCAAATAATTAAAGAAACACTGGAGGCTTACCCTGATTTGGTGATCATCACAGGAGCACCACTCAAAAACTTTGGAGCATTGGAAGTAAGTCAACCTATAGAAACATGGGTAGCCCAAGGTGGGTTTGCTGGCGACAATGTGGTGCCTCCTATGTATCGCTTGCCTAAGTTTAATGGGATGCAGTTTTGCCCTACTTATAATTTTAACGGAGCACCCAACGAAGCACTCAAGATGTTGAACGATGTAACTATCAATGACCGCTTTTTGGTTTCTAAGAATGTATGTCATGGAGTAGTATACAATGAGGAGTTTCATGAGCTATTGACTCCTCAACGGCACTTACACCTTGGTTATGAGCTCATTTACAAGGGAATGAAATTGTATCTATCTAAGAAAAAGGCTGGTAAAAAATTTCACGATCCATTGGCTGCCTGCGTGGCAATAGATCCTGATATTTGTATTTTCAAAGAAGTGAAAATGATTAAAAAAGGAGGTAAATGGGGTTCAGAACCTCAAGAGGGCACAAATACTTATATTTCCATTGGGGTAGATCAAGATAGGTTTAGGAAAGTATTTTTACAGTTATAAACTTGCAAATACTTAAAATATTTCAATATAATGTTATAATTTAACCTTGCTACACCCAAACTACAGCTATATTTAGTTTTATAATCATTGGCTTTTGCGTAATTTGGCTGTTGTTGACAACAAACACTAAATTTAAATATAATAATACAATGAGAATAGCTGTAGTAGGCGCCACTGGTTTGGTTGGTGGCGAAATGTTGAAAGTACTGGCAGAACGCCAGGTTCAAATCACAGAATTGATTCCGGTTGCCTCTGAAAGGTCAGCAGGTAAAAAGATTACTTTCAAAGGTAAAGAATACACCATAGTAGGGATGAAGGCAGCTATTGAACTCAAACCTGACATCGCTATTTTCTCAGCAGGAGGTAGCATTTCTTTAGAGTTTGCCCCCCAATTTGCCGCAGTAGGTACTATAGTCATTGACAACTCATCGGCTTGGCGAATGAGCCCAGAACACAAGCTGGTTGTTCCTGAGATCAACGCTGGTTTACTTACCAAAGAAGATAAAATCATTGCCAACCCTAATTGTTCTACCATCCAAATGGTAGTAGCCTTGGCTCCCCTTCATAAAAAATACAAAATAAAGCGTATAGTAGTATCTACTTACCAAAGTGTTTCAGGATCAGGCATTAAGGCGGTAAACCAAATGGAGGCTGAACGCAAAGGTGAAGAAGCTGAACCTGCTTACCCTCACGCTATTGACAAAAATGTGCTCCCTCACATTGATGTATTCCTTGACAATGGCTACACCAAAGAAGAAATGAAGATGGTGAACGAAACCAAAAAAATTATGGGGGATGACAACATTCAGGTGACAGCTACTGCGGTACGCATTCCAGTAGTAGGTGGGCACTCTGAGGCGGTAAATGTGGAGTTTGAGCAGGACTTTGATTTGAAAGATGTACGTGACTTGATGGCTAACACACCTGGTGTGGTTTTGCAAGACGACGTACAAAATAATGTGTACCCTATGCCATTGGATGCACACGGAAAAGACGAAGTGTTTGTAGGGCGTTTGCGTAGAGATGAAACCCAACCTAATACACTAAATATGTGGATTGTGGCTGATAACCTACGCAAAGGTGCAGCTACCAATGCAGTACAAATTGCCGAATACCTGATTGATCAGTTTTGGTCGGTAAAAGCATAAAGTAAGTCATTTTTTATTTTATTTGAAAGCCTTCGGAAGAACTTCGGAAGGCTTTATTTTGTTGACAAAACAAATTATATTGGTCACTCAAACTCAGTCCAACCTTTAGAATATGAGCCAAATAGAAGCTACCCTAAAACAACTCCCAACTAATGCTGGAGTGTATAAGTTTTTTGATAAAAATAATGTTTTGCTGTATGTAGGCAAGGCCAAAAATCTGAAAAACAGGGTAAATAGCTATTTCAACAAATCGGCTCAGCATAATCGTAAAACAATCAACCTGGTCAAGCAAATTGCCCACGTTGACTACACCGTTGTAAACAGTGAATTTGATGCTTTATTGCTGGAAAATAACCTAATAAAAAACTATCAGCCTAAGTATAACATTCTGCTAAAAGATGATAAAACCTACCCTTATATACTGATTACCAACGAACCTTTTCCGAAACTGGTAGTCACACGCAAACTTGAAAAAAACAAAGGACGTTTTTACGGTCCGTTTACCAACTTAAAGGCAATGAATGCCATTGTAGAACTTATTAGAGAGCTATACACCATAAGAACTTGCAACTTGCACTTGTCAAAGGAAAACATTCAACAAAATAAATTTAAATTATGCCTGGAATACCATTTAGGCAATTGCCAGGCACCCTGCGAAGGTTTGCAAAGTGAAGAGGACTATTTAAAAGACCTGGAGCACGCCAAGCACATTATGAAAGGTAATATTCATATTGTAAAAACTTACCTCAAGGAGCAAATGCTTGCCTACGCCGAAAAACTGGAGTTTGAAAAAGCCGAATCACAAAAACAAAAACTTGCTTCACTAGATAAGTTTCAGAGCAAATCGTTGGTGGTAAACCCCAACAAAGTAATAGATACGGATGTGTTTTCTATTATTTCAGATGAAAACTATTCCTATGTCAATTTCCTTAAGATTAAGAATGGGGCAATTATCCACACGCAAAGTATAGAAATAGCTAAAAAACTGGACGAAACCGAAGAAGAGATTTTGACCTTGGTAGCATTTAACCTGCGCGATACCATTGGAAGCAATGCTCCAGAGATTATAACAAATCTGCCACTTAATATCAGTGATGACCGGTTTACCAATACTATTCCAAAGATTGGTGACAAAAAGAAACTACTCTCGCTTTCGCAAAAGAATGTGCTGTATTACAAAAAAGAAAAAATTCAACAACGTTTATTACGCCAAGGCAAAGACAAAAGTAGAGTGGTATTGGAAGAGCTTCAACAGGTACTCAGAATGAAAGAATTACCGCGTCATATCGAATGTTTTGACAATTCAAATATCCAGGGGATCTACCCAGTAGCATCTATGGTTTTCTTTCGCAATGGTTTTCCTTACAAAAAGGGATACCGTCACTTTAACATCAAAACAGTCGTGGGACCAGACGACTTTGCATCGATGAAAGAGATTGTCCACCGACGGTATAAAAGGTTATTGTACGAAAAAGCCGAGTTACCCCAATTGATTGTAATAGATGGTGGCAAAGGGCAATTGAGTGCTGCTTGTGAAGCATTAAAAGAACTTGATTTGTATGGCGAAATCACCATCATCGGTATTGCCAAAAAGCTGGAAGAGATTTATTTCCCAGAAGATAGTATTCCTTTGCACATTAGTAAAAAGTCACCTGCACTTAAATTATTACAAAAAGTAAGGGACGAGGCACACCGTTTTGCTATTGAGTTTCATCGCAATAAAAGAAGTAATGATAGTCTGCACTCGGAACTGGAAGCAATAGAAGGAGTAGGAGAAAAAACAATTACCAGTTTACTCAGACACTTCAAAACAGTGAATAATGTGGCGCAGGCATCAACACAAGAAATTGCAAAAGTAGTAGGCAAGGCTAAAGCAAACTTGATTAGGGCTTATTTTGAGAGTAAAGAACAAGAGTAGTGATGCTCCTTACTACCAATAAACGCATCTAACAGTTAAGCAACAATCATTATTCATCAGTCAAAACGCCCTGCTTAAGCAAAAAAGGCAAAGCTCAGCTTTACCTTATATTTATCTTCAAACAGTTTTCAATTATTTTAACAAGTGCTGTTTAGAGCGATTACGCCATCCAGCATCGTACTTGCTTGATGCAAAATATACTTTGAGGTCAGCATCATATTTCGATTTCACAAAAAAGACCTTCTTTTTAGCATTATATTTCGAGTTTGTAAAAAACCATCGCCCGTCTTTATCAGCATCGTATTTACTTTTTACTTCATATACTACCAAATCGGCATCATACTTACTGTTTACCGCAAATACTTTAATATCGGCATCGTATTTACTCCCTACCTTAAATACAGTTTGGGCAAAAGCGCCAAAAGTAGTAATGATCAACAAGCAAATGGTGGTTAATAGTAGTTTTTTCATCATTTTATTTTTTTATATTCAATAATTCCTGTCAGTATGTTAAACGATGAAAAGGGTAAAAAGGTAAATTTTTATACAAATACCCGTCAATATCCAACAAACCCCTGTTTAAGGTTCCACTAAACTCACTTAAGGTTACCAAACCTCTGAACAATTTTCTGGCATACACCCTATAATTAACCAGAAATAATATCTTTGTGTATATACTCTGACTATCAATCAAAACTTTACTAAATCATTATGTTAAACACTGCCACCCTGGATATTGTCATTGCGTTGGCATTTACCTACTTTATTCTTGCCCTCATGGTGTCTTCTATCAATGAGGGTATATCCAATGTGCTGAATATGCGAGGTAATATGCTCAAAAACTCGCTTTTTAACCTGTTTTATAAGTCTGACAATGACCAAACAGTTACTGCTAAAGATATTACCCAAGAGTCCTCCAAGGAAGTAGATCCTGACTGGCAAAATTGCTTAAAAAAAATCATTGATACCCCTTTTATAGACTCTCTCAGGAGTAAAGCAGATAAATTTCCTAAGTATATCCCTCCCAAAAACTTTGTACTGGCTATGATGCAGTTTTTGAAGGAACAAATCAATAACCATGATGAACATAATTTTTTGAATCAACTGAAGATCAAACTTGAAAAAAATGAGATAGAAATGATTCAGGGGAAGTTCAAAGCAAAACTGCTGGAGTTTATAGACAGGTCTCAAAATAATGTTGAGGCTTTCAAACAAGAAATTGAAGATTTTTACACCAATTCGGTAGACCACCTGCGCGACTGGTACCGTCGTAAGGTAAAGTTATTGATGTTTTTGTATGGTTTGCTCATAGCAGCTGCGTTTAATGTAGATACTTTTTATATAGGTAAGACCTTATGGCAAAACCCTAATCAAGCAGTGGAGTTTTTGGCTACTATGCAAAATTATAAGACAAACCCTAAAGGTAGCACCACCACTGATAGTACCATTCAACGGGTAGTGCAAAACACTGTAAAAGATATTGGAAAAAACTATGCACTACTTAAACCATTGCCTATAGGCTGGAACAAGACCAAAGCAAAAGAAACCACTAGTGACTTTTGGGCAATCATACACAAAGTATTTGGCTGGTTAGTTACCGCAATGGCAGTATCTTTAGGGGCTCCCTTTTGGTATGAATTATTCAATAAACTATTAAGTGTACGTAAGTCGATAGCACCCGCAGCCACTACTACCAGCCCTGCCCCTCCTCCACCTAAAAACGGAACAGAGGTGCAGGAACAATCACAAGATTAGTATATTCATTTGTTAAGCCCCTGACTAAACTAACTCAGGGGTTTTATTTTTCCTGGTATTCGGGGTGCTTTTTGATAAAACTGTGTAAGCTAATCAGGGCTGTTTTACGCACTTTATTTTGCAAAAATGAAGACCACCCCAGCAAGTATCCCATAGGTCCCAGAGCCATTTGGCTCCAGCGATAAAAAGGAAAGAAATCTTCATGTTGAATAATTTTCCCATCCTGAAACCAAAACTTTGCCTCTATTTTATTGTGTACTTTGCGCCCAGTAGATGAAAAGGTATAAATGGGTTCCCAGTGACAACTCCCGGTTGACTCGCTTGCCTCTACATCCTTAAAGGTGAGTGTAAAATCTTTGGCACGACTACACAACATATGCCACATTGCCTGGGTTTGTTTACTAGTCAGATTTTTAAATGCTGAATCTGAAAAAGTAGCATCACTAGCATAACAAGTATTCATTGTTTTGTAATCGAGCTTGCTAAATGCCTCATAAAATGTTTGAATAAGTGCTTGATTATTTGCTGACATCATTGGTGTGTATTTGGGGAGGTGTAGTGTTCAATAATTTTTATTTATTTCCAAAGTTATCATATTCCCCGAAAGGGTGCAATAGAATTAGTATATAAATACTAACTATGGGTTTAAAGAGGTATAACAGCATTAAATAAAAGGCTATTCTGTTAAAAAATTATAAAGCATTGAAATATATCAAAGATTAACTATACCATATCGTTTAAGATAAGGAAGATAATAACAAGCCAAACTACCAACATACCTACCACAATAATTGTCACTTGTTTGCCTCTTTTTTGGGCTTTTGCTACTTCATCTACTGGCTTAGTGTACATTGCTTGTTCTTCACGAAGCTTGGCTTGGTTGCGTTTAAAAGCTTCTTGAAAGCTTTTTTTCTGATCCTGTTGTTCTTTGGCTTTTTCTTCTTGGTATTGTTGGTGAATCTCCTTTTGTTTCTTAAGGAATGCACTTCTAAACATGTCAAATCTCTCAGCAGAGGTTTGGGGCATTTCGGCCGATTGAGGAGAGGGTGGTTGTTGTTTGGAGTGTGGTTTCACATTACGGCGATCACGTGTGAGGTGCCTTAATTGTAGTGCCTGCAAATAAATAAAATGCTGATCATACGTTGCTTTTTCCTGTTCATTTGATAATATGCGATACGCTTCTTGTATTTCTCTAAACTTATCGGCGGAGTAATAAGGATTGCGTGTGTTTTTGTCAGGGTGGAATTTTTTTGCTAGGTTATAATAGGCACTTTTGATTGCTTCAATATCAGCACTTGATGGTATGTCTAAAATTTGATAATAGTCTTTCATAAAAATGATATTTTACAGAAAATGAATCACATTTGATATGAGACATACCTCAATGATAATAATGCTTTACTGATAGGTTTATAATCAAATATATTAAAAACTTTCCAAAACTAGGGATAAAACTTGTACATCTTAAACGATCGTTTGGGGGTTTTATGCTAGAACAACCAACAGGCAGTGGACATTTGAGTAAGGTCAAAAAACTTTTTTCGGAGGTTGGTTTGGTTATTTTCTGCTTTTTACACTGTTGATAAAGGGGTTTTACCCAAAAGCTATACACAAACTACATGAAAAGTACTATCTTAGTTTGGCAAACCAGGCATCAGACTTATAACCCATCACACCTGTTGCCCGTTAATAAGGCAAATATTCTAACAGGGTATTTACATCATTTTATTGTTGTTTGTTCTCTGCTTACTTACATCAATAATAAAAATAGATACAAGATTGTAGAGATAGCAACACATCTATGCACCAGCACAATGCGTATATATATTTTTTAACCCAAATAATAAAGTGAGATTTGTATAACCATCATTATAATATGAAAAAAGCCATAATATTCTTATCACTTTTGGTGATTATCGCAGGTTTTGTATTTTATACACCACCAAGTCAATTTGGCCACAATATTGACCCAAGAGACTCTTCTAAAAAACTTAAACCAGAAAAAATTCATACCCAAAAAGCCCGCATTGTAAGCGGTATCATCAATTTTCATCATTACCGTCAAATGAAATTCAACGATTCATTGTCGGTAGTCATGTTTAACTCTTACATCAAGTCGCTAGACAATAGCAAGCTCTATTTCTTAAAATCTGACATCGAAGAATTTAAGAAATACCGCTACTACCTTGACGATGACTTGCAAGTGGGTAAAGTAGATGTAGCCTATAAAATATTTAATCGTTTTCGCACGCGCTTCCTAAGTCGTATCAAAAAAAATCTTCAAACCATTCAAAAAGATTTTGATTTTACTAAAGATGAATCATACGAGACAAATCGTGACAATGCCGAATGGAGCAGTTCTAAAGCTATGCTGGATAAGGTGTGGGACAAAATGCTTAAGCACCAGTTTTTAGGCTTACGCCTAAGCAAAAAGAAAGATACTGAAATACGTAAGTTGTTGAAAAGACGATTTGAAAACTATAAAAAAAATGTCATACAATACACGGCAGAAGATGTTTTTCAAATATACATGAATGCTTTATCTGAAACTTACGATCCTCACACCAACTACTTTTCGCCTATATCATCTGACAATTTCAAGATCAGAATGAGTAAATCTCTTGAAGGTATAGGTGCTGTATTGAGTACTGAGGGAGACTACACTGTTATACGCTCGGTACGCCCTGGTGGACCTGCTTTTAAAACTAAAGCGTTGCACCCCAATGATAAAGTAATAGGAGTAGCCCAAGGTGATAAGAAAGAATTTATTGATGTAGTAGGCTGGCGAGTAGATGAAGTAGTACAGCTAATACGTGGACCTAAAGGTTCTATAGTAAGGTTAAAATTACTTAAACATGATGCTACAACTGATAGTGAGCCTCAGGTGTTACGTATAGTACGGGATAAAATAAAACTTGAAGAACAAAAGGCTTCTAAAAAAATTATCAAACTTGACCACAACGGCAAAGCATTCAAAATAGGGGTTATTCACATTCCTTCATTTTACCTTGATTTTGACGCTTATCAAGCAGGGCAAAAAGATTATGCAAGCACCAGTAATGACACACGTCGTTTGATAAAAGAGCTACAAAAAGAAAAAGTAGATGGCATTTTGATCGATTTACGCTATAATGGTGGTGGATCGCTCAAAGAAGCGGTTGACTTGACTGGTTTGTTTATCAAGGAAGGACCAGTGGTACAAGTACGTGACTCACGTGGAAAAATAGAGGAGCTAAAAGATAAAAACAAAGAGCAGGTTTACGCTGGTCCTTTGGGAGTATTGGTAAACCGCTATAGTGCCTCAGCCTCAGAAATTTTTTCAGGTGCTATTCAAGATTATAACCGGGGGATAATTATAGGTGAGCAAACTTATGGTAAAGGTACTGTACAAAATGTAATTAATCTGGACAGGTTTGTTCAAGATAAAACAAAAAAAGCAGGACAATTGAATTTAACCTTGGCTAAGTATTATAGAATTACAGGAAGTAGTACCCAAAACCAAGGGGTCACTCCTGACATTAAGTTGCCGTCAGTATACCTAAGCAACGAAGTAGGCGAAAGCTCTCAACCCAGTGCTTTACCTTGGGACGAAATAAAGTCGGCTAGTTTTGCGGCTACTAATCATATTACACCCAAAATGAAAGACAAGCTCCGACAATATTACCAACAACGTTTGAAAACTGACGAAGATTTACAGCGATTGTTAAGTGATATTAAAGAAATAAGGGTTGAACGCAAACGTACGGTAGTGTCTTTGAATGAAAAAATAAGGCTTACCAAAAAAGCAGAGTGGGATAAAAAAGAGCAGGAACGCAAAGCACGCGATAAGAAGCTACATAAGAAAGAAAACCGGGATGTGTTCTTACAGAATGGCGGTCAAATATTGTCGGAAATGATTCGTGTAAACGGTGGACAATAAGTAATGTGAATCATAACCAAGCTATTCCCTGAGAACACAGTTCATCGGAAATCACGCTAAATGCGAAAATTTAAACAAGTTCTAACGGCAAGGATTCTGAGAAACCTTGCCGTTGTTTTTTTTTGCAAATATATTGCTGGCAAAACCTGCCTTATTAGAATATAGTACAGCTCTTTTGCCAAATACTAAATACACAATACTTGAACCTCAACTACCCTTACTTCCCCTCTGTAGATTGAGAACTTTATAGTGCCTACTTCCTTTAGCTCCTTATAAACCCTTATTTTTAAAAACCCAGTGTTTATACGCTTACATCGTCCTTTCACAAAACCTATATTTGTAACCTAAAAAAGTTGCACAGCACTATTGACTCCATAAAAAGCGAGTGTAAGCTTGCTGGTTAGCGTGAGTTAAACCTTCATAAAGTAACCAATTGCTTGAAGGGCATCATTAAAATATCTGAGCAACATACCCATTCCAACTTATATAATACATTCTCAACCGCTGAACCTTTAGTTCATAAAATTGCACATTTATGTTAAGATTAGGCATTCTAAACTTCCGCCGAAAAAAATATAGTCAAACGAAAGTGATTGACAAAGAATTGAGACACCATATCATAAGCAAACTCCCCACAAGATTGGACACAACTACTGCTGCCACTTTTGTTGAAAGTAAACAACCTTTTATGTCAGACTTTCACTGGGGCATAAAAGTTCAAGAGCAAAATCAAATACAAACAATTATCAATATTCTCTTAAACAAAGACTATTTGCAACAAGAAACAGACAGCACTTTCTCACCCAAAAAACTTTTTGCTACTTTTAATAAGCATCAATCAACTGAAAAAAATACCGTGTTGATAGAAACCAGGGGTAAGCTAATCAATGCTAGTCATGCACTCCTGTTGGCCAGCAAAACCAATACAGAAGTTATACTGGCAGGACAACCCTTACCAATAGCCCATGCCTTATGGTTGTATAAAAAAACCTTTAAAATTACACTACCCCAAAACCTCCATATCATAGTAAATGGTTATCTTTCATCCATTGGGCTACGAGATTACATCCTAAACGATTTGGGTGCAAACATGAACATTGAATGGGCTTGTTACTACGGCAATACTACCACAGGGTACCTTAAAGCACCTCTTAATGAGTGTAATGGCTTCGGGACAATAAATGGTCAAAACACTGATGCATTTATTCATAAAGGGTTGCTTTATTTAACCAGAGAAAAACATTCACTCACAATAAATACAGGAGATCGGGCAGATGAAATTGATGGTAGGTTTTATTTAAAACCGAAAAATGAGCTTGAAGCTTGGGTTTTAAACTGGGAGCAAGAGAATTGGCAATACCTTACAGGTAATACTACAATGCAAGATGGCATTATTTATTTACAGTGCCGTGAAGACGATACTCACAAGGCAAAACAAAAACTCATCTTTGAAATACCCACGCCTATGTATCATTTTTTAGGCTTTGAGGAGTTTCAAACGAGGTTTAATGTCTTATTAAACCTACACAAACCGAAATATTTAAACTATCATTCAACAATCAAAAATTATACAGCTTCACCTTAGTTTAGTTAGCTCTTGGTGTAACTCATCGTCATCCACAACCCCTCATTTGTTATTATTCACCCATAAGAAAAGTACCCAAACACTATTTTTCTCTATACAGGTCTCTTTGGAAAAAAATGTCAGATTCTCTATATTGGACAAAGTTATTAAATCTAGTTTGGTATGGCTCATCCTGAAGTTTTTGTCGGAAGACAAAAACAGATTGTACGTTTTCAAGAACACTTTACGAAGCAATTCAAAAAAAGTGGTTTTTCTCTAAATCCTTTTGCAAAGAAGAAAAGAGAAGCCTCCTATGCACAAGTGTTTTTATTATACGGAGAAGATGGTTTTGGCAAAACGTCGCTCCTCCAGGCCTACCTTGATGCAGCAGAGAAAGTAGCGCAAGCCCAACGTTCTAAAATAAAAACAATTTATATCAACTGGGAGAACTACTACGATCGCAAAAGTGTATTACCTAGCACAAGAGTAAAAATGATGGATGCTCTTGCAGATATTTTTACAACTAAAGAATTAGGCATTCATGAACATTTCAGCTACTATTACCAAACCAAACAGCAGATTCAGGCAGTAGAAGATAAAGTAGAAACCCTTAAAAAAGCCAATAAAGACTGGGCAATTAACATTTCGGAAACTGTAGATTTCACCGAGCTTGAATTGCCCCCAAGAGGCTCAAAAAGCAGTTTGGTTCCACTAACTGAAAGTGAAATTAGCATTACTGAAAGTAAAACACAAGAAACAACACTTGCATGGTTGCGCAAAAAAGACATCTTAGAAGATCAAGATTTGTATTTATACGAGTTTTCAGAGAAAGAACTTGTCAAATCACTGGTTTTTTGCTTGCAGGAGGCTTCTAAAGCTTACCCTTTGTTACTGGCCATCGATAACTATGAAATAATTAATAGCAAAGACCTTAATATATGGTTACGCGACCACTTTCTTTCCACGATTTACGCCGAAGATTTTACAGGAATAACAACTATTGTTTGTGAAAAAAACAACCATACACAAGAGTATCGTAATAGTTTGCCCGAAACATTATTACATTTCCAGCACTTAGAAAATCTTTTGTTTACCTATCAGAACACACAGGATTTAGCTATTGAGATAGGGGTAAAACTTACTGAAACACAAATAAAATCACTAAATGAACACACCAAAGGAATACCCCTAGTCGTGAAAGACTCCTTGTATTTACTAAAAAATAAAATTATCAATTTTAGTGACCTTACCATCAGTTTACAACGCTACAGCAAAACTCACCAAATGGTGATTCAAGGATTGATTGAGCGCTTTATTAAACATAGTCCTAAAAGTGATCTGCAAAAGATATTTCACTTGGCAATGCTACGTACCTGGAACGTAGGAGTATTATCTATTCTTTGGAAAACTAATGATGATAAGGCAACAGAATTAACGTTTAAAGACCTTGCCGATACCTATTCTTTTATAGATACTAACAGGCTTGAAATGCACAAAAAAGTACGGCAAGTGCTTCGGGCACACCTAGTAAGTCAATCAGATATGACTAAACACTCATTAATGCGCGACGAAATTATAAGCTATGGTAAAAACATGAGCATTTTTTATAAAAATAATATTAACAAACTACTGAAAACTCTACAGATTAGGGAAGAGTTGCAAATGTTTTAAATTTAGGGTCAAAAATGCCTACTTTACCTGCTTATTGTGAGTCATTACTAGCTCAGTTGGGTCAAACCCAAGTAAAAAAAACGCTTCCTCTTTGATAGAAAAGCTAATTTCTACGAAGAAGAGTAACCTTTATACTATTTCCGAAGACACAAATGAATACACAAGAAATCACCGTATGTTGGATGGCAGCTTAAAAACAGTTTTGGATAGTGAAAAGCTCAACATTAGCTTGTTGGCGAACAATAGCGAATATTTCAAGGATAAGGACTATGTAGTAGTATTGCATGATCCCAGTGACATTCGCAAAAAATATAGCCAAGAGGCTGACCACCTGTGTAAAGTATTGGACTTGGACAAAAAACTGATTAATGGCTACCGTTCCCTGAGCAGTGCTTGTGTCGACATTCGTGGCAAAAACCTTCGTTTGCTTAGGTGTAGCCCCTACAGCACAACCGACGCTAACTATTTAAAGGTAGAGGAGCTTCGGCTTTATGAAGATAATAAGCTTAAGGATCAAAATAGGGCAAAAGAAATAAAGTTAGCTCTTACTTCGGGGCAAGGTTATAACCTCAAGAGCTTGGTCAAGGATCATACCAGTCAAATTACTGGGCAAATTCGTGCTTCTAATCCCAATGCTGTCATTGTAGATGTATATGACCGAGGTTTCGATGATACGGAGGTATTTGAACATGAAACGGATTTGGGTAACCTGTTTGTAGTTCGCAGCAAGCTCAATAGGGTCTCCAATGAATTACAAGTGTGTAGTAGCGGGAAGGAAAAGAACATCAAACTGAGGCATCAGCAGTTTTTTCAAGGGGATGAAGTTCATTATCAGAAAATGACTTTACAGGGCAAGACCTATCAGGATGCAAAGGGGGTTTTTGAGTGGAACGAAGTAGAAATCAAAGGTAGGATATATAGTGTAGTAAAGATTCGCTTTTTTGACCGTGCTGGACGGAATATTTTTAAAAACCCCATGTTGCTTATCACCAATATGCAGGTTGATCAGCTTCAAATGGCGCAAATGGTGTTTGAGTTATACTGCAAGAGAGCCAAGATTGAAGGGGTATTTAAGTTTTGTAAGGAGGTTTTAGGTTGGGAAGATAACAGGATACCTGACTACAATGTGGTTAAAAACCTTATTTCTCTCATTTACTTTGTCGCAGGCTACTTTTATGAAATAGAGGATCAGCTTACTCAGGATAAAACTATTGAGTGGATTGCACAACTGGGAGGAGGAAAAGGGAAAATAACAAGGCATTTTATATTAAATGGCTTTGCACAACTCATTAACTACAAACTTGCTCAGCGATTTTTTGAACAACAAGACATCTCTCCAGAACAAGTCAATGATGCCCTAAACAGGTTTTCATTTGGTAACGAATAATCTGTAGAGTTTTAAGCAAACTAAAAAAAGAAATTCCAAATATAGAACAACGTTACCAGAGCGAAGATTACCAAATAGCATTGTTAGACTATTGTAATGCTTTATTGTGGTCTAATCACAATAAGTTTTTTAGCTATTTAAGCGGTTTAATTGTAGAAATGATGCAATTTAGCCGAGACCTTGCAAGGCAGCTCATGTATAACATTATAGAGTTTAAACCTGCCCTTATTACCCCACATAAACTCATTTCTCAGATAATACTTGAAGGAGTAAGCCGCTTTAAACCACTTAAATTTGCCAATTTCAAAGAGAAAAATTCTCCAGAAGTGATGGACTTGATCCGTTACTTGAAAAAAGAAAAAACGTTGGACGACACACAGCGTACTTTGATTGACTTTAGAATGGCTGAAAGCAAGTGTCGAAGCGACTTATACGAAGATGCGTTTGACATGTTTATCAAATGTCAAGAAGCACTGCAAGGCGTTACATCTTTTGATGACACATTAGAAGAAAACTTTTTTAACCTGGGATACTTTTCTGATGACCCGGAATTTACCTCAAAAGCTTATCAAAAAACCATAGAAATTCGCCCAAACAATTATCACTCTTGGAATAACCTTGGTAATGCATATATAGACCTACAAAAATATAAGGAAAGCATTTACTGCTACAAGCAAGCTATAGAAATTAACGATAAATTCGAAAAAGCATGGTACAATTTAGGAGCTACTTACGTTGATCTTAAACAGTATGAAAAAGCTATTCCTTGCTATGAAAAGGCCATTGATATCAAACCTGATTTTGATTCCTGGTATAGTTTAGGTTTGACCTATACCGATATGAAAATCTACGAAAAAGCAATTTATTGCTTTGAAAAAGCCATAGAAATCAACCCTGAAACCGAACTCTGGTATATATTAGGGGTAACTTATTCAAACTTACAAAAACACGAGGAAGCTATCCCCTACTATAAAAAATCACTGGAAATTAACCCTAACAATCCACTGGTATGGTATAATCTAGGCATTACCTATGCTAACCTAGGACGTGACCGGGATGCTCTCCCTTGTTTTGAAAAAGCTGTTGGACTCAACCCTGAGTTTGACTTAGTTTGGTACAACCTTGGCATTATTTATATCAACCTTGGTGAATACGAAAAATCTATCCCTTGTTTTCAACGGGTAGTAGAAGAAAAACCAAATTTTGATAAGGCACTTTACAACATTGCTCGTGCATACAACTTTATGAAAAACCGTGATAAAACATTGGAGTATCTCAAAAAGTTTGTAGTGCTCAATAGTAAATGGAAACGTAACGCCTACAAAGATCGCAGTTTTGAATGGTTATGGGAAGATGATGATTTTTTGAATTTGGTAGGGTAGTTTATTAAAATAATTTATACAATGAGCTTAAGCAAAAAAGGTAAAGCCATTTGACCTTACCTCAATAATTTCCTTTTTAAGAAGTATTAATACTCCCATAAATTATGCTCAAACTCCATCAAATCATATTCAATTTTTTGAGATAAATATAATACTTTTTGAGCTTTCTTTGTATCCTGGTCTCCATACTCTTGGTTAATAATTGTTACAATGTCATTATCATCAGGATTTGAGACTTTTACAATACGAGAGTTGAATAAGCGTAACTCCATAGCATCACCTAAAGACATATGACGGCGTGGGTTCTCAGGGTTATACCAAAAAGCTCTAACATCTTCAAAAGTTCCTTTTTTCTGAGATTCTTCATAAGCCTCTTTAAAGTACTCATATAAATCTCTGTATTTAAATGATGCTAAACGATAATCACCTAATTGAGTTTCTTGGTTTGTTCCCTGTGGAATTACCATGGTGATAGATTGGATATCCCAGTACATTCTTGAACGTCTACGATCAAATATTAAATCCTCCTTTAACTCTAAAATATACAAGTCAGTTGCCCGCAAAGGAACAGTATCTTGAACCGAGTCATCATAATAATTTAACTTGTTTAAGAAGTCTTCAAATTGCATTGGGCTAGAAACACCATCAGTGGTAGGTGAAGAGTTAAACTCATAAGGTTGTAATTTCTTAGCTTTCACAGCATCAATAATTACTTGAGTAATTTCATTCTCAATAGAAAAGAAAGGCTTGTTTTGTTTTTCACGCAAATTAATCTTACGCCATACCGTAGTACGGTACATTATATCTGATTCAAAAATTGGCTGTCCAAAGATTGGCTTTGATTTTTTTGACCCCCTTACCGAATTGGGGTTATATCCGTTTGGTCCATATTGTGCCCAAACCGATACATCTAAAACCAATAAAAACACCAATATACCTGTTATACTTAACCACGACTTTTTCATAGTTAGAACTTTATTATTTTATAGTTATTTGTTTTAAAAAATATGTCACTTAAATAACGATTTAAGTGACATATTATTTATATAGTCGAATGTTGTTTTTTCAACTCTATCTTACCCTGAAACTAATAATCCGGTTTCGGATTGGTGCAGTCTCAACAGATCCACGAGAGTTTACTCTTTGCACCCCCAACACTTTGATCATTACACCATCTCCTCTACGTGTTTTCAATGCACGCACATTCACTGCACCTCCATTGACCTTACGAGAACCAGTAGATCCACCACCTCTAAAGGTAGTTACCTCAATGCCTGTTACTCTATAAGTAGCTTCTTTAGGCAAAGCCTTTTTAAAGTTATCATCAGCCTTTGCTATCACCTGAAATCTTGCTGCAGGTAATGGTCGCTCTATATTTACCGCTCCACCATTTCTATTTGCTAACATTACAGTTGGAGGAGGCACTGGTAGCACATCAAATGTTTTTGATCCAACCAATGTACCATTACTACTTACTGTAAGTCTGGTTTTAGCACCGCCACCAGGAAATATTGTTACATCACCTTTTTTAGCACCAGGTATAGCAGAACCATTTGTAGCCTGAAAACTAGGACTATAAGCCGCACCCAAAGCAGGTACAGATGTTACCAATGGGTTAGCACAGTTTCTATACAGTGGGTTAATAGTAGCCGACGAAATCAAAAGTACAGGTTGAACAATTGTATACTCCTCTTTATGTCTAAAGGTGGTATCTCTACCTTTACTTTTGAAAGTAACAGTACCTTCCCAAGATCCTTTTGCTCTACCATCAGTATAACCACCAGGATCACTTACTTTAAAACTTACCTTACCTATACCGTCATTTACAGGAATAGGAGAGCCATTTAAAGTCATTTTAGGTTGTGCTTTACTTGCTGATGCAGAAATAAACAGCTCAGCTTTATATTCATCACCAGGAGCAACAGTTTTTGCTTCTACGCTTACACCTGCACGTACTTTGTCAAACTTGAGGTCATTGGTTAAATCACCAGCCCCTAGTTTTTTCAAAACCTCTGCTTGATAACGAAGAATTTCTGACTGCTTCTGCGTCAATACAGCTAAAGCTGCTACTACTGGAGTATGACCAAAGTTAGCTTCTGCAAAATCTTTATTCTTTTGAATAGGATCATTTGCATACAAAGCTTTCTTCTTGTTACCCTCAGCTAATGGTTCAAATTTAGGTAAATCTAAATCTTTGAACTCAGCAGACAACCAAGCTACATATTTATCCAGTTTATCCTTAAGTTTATAACCTTCTCCTTTTCCCTCAGACTCTCCAATCATAATCTCCCCCACTTTTCCTTCTTCCTTGGGATTTTTTACCACGTGGGTTTTGCTATCAATACCATCACCAGCATCTTTGATTAAAATTTGCTTGATTTTGGTTACCTCACCGATAATTTCTGAAGTTTTTTTCTTAAGAAGTTCTGCTCTCTTGATTCTTTCCAGACCTTGACGAGAGTTTCCATTCTTTTTCACGTCTCTTTTCAAAGCTTCCAATGCTTGGTCACTTGATTTTTTGGCGTTTGTTAAAGAATGTTCTAATGCACTATTCAAAAATATGAATTTATCCATAATAGATGAACTTACCTGAAGTGCTAGCATTGCCATTAATACTAGGTACATCAAGCCGATCATCTGTTGCCGTGGACTTAACTTTTCACCTGCCATAAGAATTAATTAATTTTAAAAGTTTATCAATAATTTAAAAAAAATTAACCTTTCATGGCAGCAAGCATGCTTCCATATACCTTGTTCAAAGAGGTAAGGTTTCCAGCAAGTGCAGACATTTCAGTTTTAAGGGTTGCAGCATCTTTTCCAGCACTAGAAACATTTTCTACTGCCACGCCTAGACCTTTATAAAAATCGTTTACAGATTTCACATGTTTTTTAGCTTCACGCATTTCTACTTCATAAAAAGTATTCAATTCAGTCAGGTTTTTTGTCAACCCTTGAACTTGTGCATGATAAGCTTTAGCATCTTTAGAAGCATTTGACATTTCACTCATTGCATTAATGGTAGTCTTGTAAGACTTGTTCATTTCTACAATTGCATTAGATGCTAACTTCACATTCTTAGCATACTCTTCTGTAGCTACTGAAGCCGAGCTAAGTTTGCCCATTTTGGTTACGTTTTCGCTAAGGCTCTTCATTCCATTGCCAAAGCTTTCTATTTTAGCGCCTGTTAAAGACTTAGCTAAAGCTGCATCAATTTCAGCCAACTTTTTAGATACACTTGGGTCTTGACTTACAGCGGGAGCACCTGAGCCTGGTAATACAGGCTTGTCACTTGGCACATAATCTTCATCATTTAATTGAGGATAAATTAAAGACCAATCAGGACGGTGATTTTCCGCATGAAGAGGAGCAAATGCAGCAATAAAGAATAAGAAAGCTTCGGTAATCAGACCAGCAGCCAAAATAGGTCCTCCATTTGGTAAGTGAAGGATTTTAAACATTGCACCTATAATAACAACTGCAGCTCCAACATTTGTAACTCGTGGTACAATGAAAGTATAGACATACTCCATGGTACTCAGTTTCTTTGATGAACTCATTTCAGTAAAAGTTTAGTGTTTAAAATTTAAGAATAGTTTAACAAGTATAAATTTAGTAGTTGTATTGAAAGAATGCAATGATATGCATGTTTTTATCGTCCAAGATCAACCTCTTCGCCAGAAGATCGACCTAAATATGTCATAGCACAACGGAAACCAATAGAGGTAGACGAAGAATCCCAATGTTGAAAAGTTCTAGCACCAGTTTCGCAATAATATGCAATGTCTTTCCAAGATCCTCCTCTAATTACTCTTCGGTTGTTTATATTTACATCATTTTTACCTGCTTTGGTAATAGGTGGGTTATATACGGGGTTTAAATCCCATACTACAGGTACTGAAGACTCAAAGTAAGCATCTAGTACCCACTCAGCTACGTTTCCAGCCATATCGTATAATCCATAATCATTAGGGAAATATTGAGCAACAGGACCTGTGTAAGCAAAGCCATCATCATAATAGTTACCTCTACCAGGCTTAAAGTTTGCTAACATACACCCAAGTGTATTTCTCAAATAAGGGCTTCCCCAGGGATACTTTGCCATATCACGACCACCCCTTGATGCGTATTCCCACTCAGCTTCTGTTGGTAAACGAAAACGAGGCGCAGGGTAAGGGTCACCTTCTACCGTATGACGGTAATAATTCAAGTGCATGGTACGCCATTGACAAAAGAAATTAGCTGCTTGCCAATCTACTCCAACCACAGGATAATCATCAAATGCAGGGTGCATAAAATAATACTCCATCAAAGGATCTCCCATATGGTGAGCATATTCTGTACTCCAGCGTGTTGTATCTGGATACATTTCATTCATTACTTTTATAGAATCAGGTCTTACAGGAGTTCCATTTTTCAAAAATAGTTTATCCATTACACCTTCCTGATACTCTTGGGGTAGTTCTTCCCCTTGTGCTTGTCGTCCCTCAGAGTATGCCAACAATACATCAGTAAAAAGCCTGTATTGATTATTGGTAACCTCTGTCTGATCCATAAAGAAAGCACTGATAGTGATCTGCTTATTCAAATTGATTTGAGTTGCAGGAACATCTTCATCTGCTTGTCCCATGTGAAAAGTACCATTAGGTACAACGACCATTCCACTAGGCACGTACTGAGAATAATCACTTCTGACTTGTTCAAAAGGAATAATCTCACCTGCCGATCCGTTAATTCTTGACTCTAAACTGTTTGGATCACCTTTCTTTCCAAACAAAAAACATCCCTGAAGAAATAGTACAGAGGATGCAATTAGAGCATAAGACAAAAACTTGTACTTAAACAACATTTTATTCATAACACCTAACAAATTAATGACAATTGTTTTTTTGGTTTAGCTTTATTATTTTATATAAGTTGATGTTTTATTCGGTAAACAACTAATATCGCGCCAAAATCATGACGCCTTTGTTCTTCTGTTTCCAAACCTGATTCGAAAACGGACTATTTACAATAATATTACTTTTTTTCCAATCGTTTTTATATGATCACTCATTATTATAACGGGGAGTATTAAGTTTTGGATCTGTAGTATGAAAAATAGGTATTTTGTATGATACAGATATTTCATGTGACGTAGGGTCTTTGGCTGATTGTCCAAAAAACACGTAGTCAAAACCATACGCAATCTGTAGGGTTGGTTTCTTACTACTTTTATTCAACTTAATTCCTAAAATCAATGATGCTGATTCTTCTTGACGATATGATATTCCAGCAAAATATTTGTTGTCGTAAGTAGTAATTGCCCCTAAGTCAAATGAATAACCGCTTAAATCTGTTGGTACCATTTTAACTAACACAGAAGGGCTTACAGACCAGAGAGAGTTATACCCTCCTACATTGAAGTTATATCCAGCTAATACATAGAGATTACTAGCCAATATACCTTCACTTCCTTCTTGTCCAAAATTAAATTTTTGAGGAATGATATGATTCATACTTACTCCTCCAAAGAACGTATTGGAATGGTAATAAATGCCGGCTGCCATATCGGAGTTTGTTTGAGATAAAACCCCAGTCTGCAGTAACTTATCATCAGGGTCGAGCGCCCTAAATTGATCAAAATCAATAGTTTGGGAATAAATACCTCCTCGCACGCCTATAGAAAGTTTTGCTTGAGTACCATTACGACTACCAAGTGGTACGTGATAAGCATAAGAAAGTTGCGCTTCACGGTTAATCAGCGGTCCAATCATATCATTGACAAAATGTAGCCCTACACCGCTACGAAAAGCATTATTGCCATAAGACACACTCATTACTTGTGTATTTGGACTCCCCCCATTATCAAAGGTTGGGTTATAGCCTGCCCACTGAGTTCTGTGAATAAGTGAAGCAGAAAAATTACCTTCGACACCAGCATAAGCTGGATTGATAAATAACTGATTAAACATGTACTGGCTAAACTGTGCATCTTGTTGTGCTTTTACAGTAGTAGTTGTACTGCCTAACAGTAAAAAAAACAGTAATATTACTTTAGGAATCCTGTTCATAAGTCAAAAAAATAGCTTTGTTAAATAAACTTATAAATATTATGCAAGCATAAGTTTATAACAAAGCTACTTGATTGTAAAACTTATACTTACTTGATATTATTCGAAACCTTGATATAGTTTTCTATAGCCCCAGTCATTGAGGGAGCATTTGGCATAGGTGCTTCTATATCCAACACCAAACCTGCATCTCTTACAGCCTTGGCAGTAGTAGGACCAAAAGCTGCTATACGAGTTTTATTTTGTTTAAAGTCTGGAAAGTTTGCAAATAAAGACTGTATTCCTGATGGACTAAAGAATGCAATAACATCATAATTCACATCAGACAAATCTGATAAATCACTCGCAACTGTTCTATATAATACTACTTCTGTAAAGTTGTAGTCATTTTTAGTCAAGAAATTTGGGATATCATCTTTTCGGATATCTGAGCAAGGGAAAAGATATTTCTCTCCTTTATGCTTTTTTACAATTTCTAATAAATCCTTTGCAGTTTTTAAACCTGTGAAAATTTTTCGTTTCCTCACTACGATATACTTTTGTAAGTAATTGGCAGTTTGGCTTGATACGCAAAAATATTTCATATCTGCGGGCACTTCAATTTTCATGTTTTTACACATTTCAAAAAAAAGTGTGACTGCTTTTCTACTAGTAAAAATCACGGCAGAATGGGCCAAAATATCGACTTTTTGTTTTCTGAACTCTTTTACAGAAACGGGTACAACATCGATAAATGGACGAAAATCTACCTTAATTCCGTATTTTTCTGCTAATTTAAAATAGGGTGATTTATCGTTACTAGGTTTAGGTTGTGAAACTAAAATACTTTCTACTTTAAGAAGTCGCTCACGAACAATTTGAGGCATTTGAGGGTGTAGTTCACTCATGCGCTAAAGATTTTCTTTACTGTTTGCTGATTACAAAGTAAACTAGTTGAAAAGTAATAGTTTTATGCCAATTAACAAGGGGGTTAGTTCTGTGCTGCAAAGGTAGTAAAATAAATACAGATTTTTAAATTGAACCCGTTTATTTACATAAAAACTAACTAGCATAGTTTGGACAAAATGAAACCCTATGACAAAGTAAATAAAATATTTATTCAACTCTGTGATGTATTCTTCAGCAGAAATAAGCATAAACACAGGAAAAATCACAGCTATAGTATAAAAGAGTTTTGATAGCCTCATGTATTCATAGAAGTGAGTATACTCTATTTTTTCCAGACTTAATAATATACCAAATACTTTTAAAAGAATATATTTTAGAAAAATTAAACCAAATACAATAGCAAAGAACAGTGTATAGTTGGCAAGCAGTGAAACAAAGTCATAGTTAGCATTTACTAGTTTAAATGATACGTTAAGAATACCTGTTACGTCCTTTTGCGCAAGCATAAAAAACAAGCTTATAACTAACGCATGTAAAGCTAAGAACAACAGGTTGATGGCATTAAAAGGCTTACTTATCAATGAAATATCCTTGCGAGATAAACTTGAAACACTGCTGCGAAAACTGTAATAGCTTAAAAATGTTTTAGGGTGGAAGTTCCAAAGTAAAGTAAATATTCCCAATAAAACCCCACCTATTATAATCATAAAATCTTTCACCCCTGACAGGTACCGACTTTTTTCCTGGATTTTAGATTCTTGCTTTTTAGTTTTTTTGGTTGTAATGAAATCTTCTTTAAAGTAGCCGATATGTACAGACTTCAATGGAAGACGATATCCCCTATCATAAAAGGTAAAAAACAACTTCTTCTTTTGATCAAAAGCCTGCCGAAGGCTATCAATACTGAAAGTAACCCAGCCCTCTTGAGTTACCTCTTTACAAAGTTTTTTATTTATAAAAATAAAAACATCTTTAGGGCTATAAAATGTAAGCGAATACCCTTTATACTTTTGGGCGTCTAACCAAAAACTAGCGGTTTTAGAGTCCACATGCCTGTCTTCTATGTAGGGTACATAGGAATTATATTTGGTGTCATACACTTGCCATTCATCTTCCAGGTCATAAATTTTAAGAAAACCATCCTGAGAGTTTTGTTTAGCATAAGTGTTTGCACACAAACCTAGTAACAACCCTAAAATCCAAACTACTTGTAAAGTATAATATTTCATAACAGACATTTTGAGTCTTACAAATATTTCAAAATCTACTTATAAAACCAAAATGTATTTTAGAACGATTAAAGTTTATTGGCTGTTCTTGCGCTTTACCCAGTGCATAAACAATATTAAATATACCTGCTTTAGTAGGGAAATTAAGCCCTAGACCAAACCCCAGAGGGGTATCTTCGGTAAAAGTGTTGATTGTTTTTTGTTGTAGCCACGATTGATCATAAAAAACAAATAAATATGAATAATCATCAAATAAAAAGCGATATTCAAGATTGGCGATTACATAATGAGAGGCAAAGAAGATATTTTGGTTATGTCCTCTTAAACTGTTGATCCCTCCTACCCTAAATAGTTCGTTGACCAGTAATTGGTCATTGATCACTCCTCCTGTACTTAACTGCCAATATAACACTGATTTTGAAGATGTTTTTGAATAGTGCTTCCATTTAGCTTCATATACCAATTTAGTGGTAGACAGTGGAATATTTTTGTACAAACTTTCTGGTAACTCAGGGTTTTGTACGATGTTTTTTTGTCCAATTTCCCCTGATAAACTTAAAAAATCACCTTTAGATGGGTACAATGCATCGTTCAAATTACTGTGTATATAGCCCAAACCATACGCAATAAAAGAAATGTCTAAGGTATCAGGCAATCGGGTGGCATTTTGATAAATAAGGCTATTTAGTACCCTAGAACTTTTAGAGTTTACAGTAGCCTTTATTTTGTCTCCTGTTTTTAAATTATAGTATAAAACCCCACCTAGGTCTATATTAACAAACGATGTATCTTCTTTTAAAAGGTTAAACTTAAGCTGTAGGTCTAATGCTGATCCAAATAATAATGGATGAGTATAATCTAAGTTAATCAGTTGAGACTGAGATTCTGGTCGTAACCATTTTGCCGAAAGGCTCTTGCCAGACCTAAACATGTTTTGCAATAGAAGATCAAACTCCCCCATCCACTCTATAGTACCAGGATTTTGTTCATTAGGAAGTAGTCCCACTAGTAAGTTTATTTGATTCGCTTTACGCTTTTGTAAAAACAAGTTAACGCTGGCTTTCTTTGCCCGAAAATCTACCACTGCTTTTTTTCTGACCTTTAAATACGGTAACTGTTTCAATATGCGATGGGCACTTTGCACTTTTGATTGACTAAACAGGTCACCTTCTCTTAGTCGTAAGTATTTCATCATAAACCTTGGTTTTACCTGTAAATCACCCACAATGTGGAGTGTATCAAATAAAACCTGTGGTCCTTGATCATAGTTCCACTTAGCATAAACTTCCTGCTTTACAAATGTTAAAGAGTCTAGGCGAATTTGAGCAAAAGGGTAGCCGTGGTTCTCTGAATAACTCAACACTTTAGTTTGTAATTTTGATATTGATTTATACAAAAAAGGTTTTTTATTATAGTATTTAGGCTTAAATCCTACATTGTGTATTATTTCCTCAGGAAGGTTACCTTTTTTCAAACTTGCCCATATAAACTTAGTCCCCACAGAAATATAAGCAAAGAGGGTATCTGGGGTATTTGACAGACTATCTAATTGGGCATTCAGGTAAGCTTGTTGATGTAGCTTTTGAATAAAAGATTTTACAGCCTTCTCAGCTTTTTTAATGTCTTGATAAACAGTGGGTACTTCTATTTTTTTTAATGACTGAATATCTTTTAAGTTTGTACTAAGTTTTAGGTAAATACTGTTTTTTTTATTTGTTGAGCCTGCCTGTTTTAACGAAGGGGATTGAGCATAGATAACAAAAGGAAATAAGCACCAGTATATACACCCATAAATGACTTGTTTTTTGTATCGAACACCTCGTCTTAATCTTATTATTTTGTCTAGTTTATACATTCATATACCTTTTTGTAAGCAAGCTTGCTATTACTGCGATTTTCATTTTAGCGTTAACCAAAATAATAAAAAATTAATTGTAGAAGCGATCAAGAAAGAAATTGTGCTGCAAAAGAACTATTTATCCAATAATCGTTTACGCACAATTTACTTTGGTGGTGGCACACCTTCTCTGTTGAATGAACAAGAACTTGCAGGAATTTTTGAAACTATACACCACACATTTTCAGTAGTGCCTAACGCAGAGATTACCTTAGAGGCTAACCCTGATGATTTAACAAAAGAGAAACTACTACTATTTAAAAGACAGGGAATCAACAGGTTAAGTATAGGTACTCAGTCTTTCCAAGATGCTTGTTTACAATATTTAAACCGAGCACACAATGCTACTGAAGCCAAGCAAAGCATCTTAATGGCACAAGATAGAGGGTTTGATAATATAAGTATAGATCTGATATACGCTATTCCGGTGGCAAACAATAAAGTCTGGCAAGAAGATCTACAACAAACAGTTAGCCTCCAAGTACAACATATTTCAGCATATTGTCTGACAATAGAAGAGAAAACGGTGTTTGGTCGTCAACTACAAAAACAACTCATCAATCCAATAAATGATGAATTTGCCTCTAACCAGTTTAATAGTTTGATTGCACATTTAGAGCAGAATCAATTTACTCAATATGAAATATCAAATTTTGCCAAACCAGGTTTTTACTCTCAACATAACAGTAATTACTGGATAAAAAACCCTTACCTTGGCATAGGCCCTAGTGCCCACTCTTACAATGGTTCTACACGTCAGTTTAACATAGCTAATAATGGTAAATACCTGCAGGCTTTGGCTAAAAATACAATTCCTTTTGAAAAAGAAGAGTTATCAAAAGCTAATCAAGTAAATGAATATATTATGACAAGTTTACGAACGATTTGGGGCTGTGATTTGCGCAAAATTTCTCATAACTTTGATATAAATTTACTCTATGAAAACAAAAGTTACATTCATGAGTATATAGATAAAAAGTTGTTAAAACTTGAGGATGATGTACTAAAACTTACCAACAATGGTAAATTGTTTGCTGATAAAATAGCTTCTGATTTATTTATTATTGAGTAAATATGATTTCACCCATAAAAATACAGTATTTAGGTCAGGATTATAGTTTCAATCCTAGCGAACCTATTGATATTTCAATGATACTGAATGAAGATTCTGCCAACTGTTATTATGCAGACAAAGTTGGTTTTGAAACTTATGAAATGGGTGATTTTATTGGTAGTGTTGCCAGAGGCGGGGTAGTTAATTACCAAAAAATAACTCTTACTCCCCACGGCAATGGTACTCATACCGAGTGCTATGGTCATTTGTCGGCAGACAATAGTGCTAATATATACAATTGTTTGAAAGAATATATGTTTGTGTGTCACCTGGTAACTCTTCCAGTACATCAACAAGGTGAAGATCAGTTAGTAACCTTGCAAGACTTAAAAAATAATATGCTTCAACAAATGCCTGAGGCTGTGATTATTAGAACAACACCTAATACTCCTGATAAGCTTACCAGACAATACTCAGGGAGTAACCCTCCCTACCTGGAAGCAAGCATTGGTAAGTTTCTGGCTGATCACAAGGTAAAACATTTATTAGTTGACTTGCCTTCAGTAGACAGAGAAGTAGATGGAGGAAAGTTATTGTGTCACCGGGCTTTTTGGCAGCATCCTGAAAAAACTCGCAAGGATAGTACAATTACTGAATTGGTTTATGTAAATTCAACCGTTCCTGATGGGTTGTATTTACTCAACTTACAAGTAATTAGTTTGTGGAGCGATGCAAGCCCTAGTAAACCTATAATTTATCCGCTTAGTAAAATTTAGTATGACTAAATTGCAAACATCATCCAGCTCAATCAATGATGAGTTGAAAACCAAAACTGAAAAAGTAATTGCGAAGGTTGGTATGATAAATACCTTGCATTATCTTATTGGAACAATTCATGCGAATGGTAGATAAGTAACATCTACCACTATAATAAAAGCTATATTACCAAGCTTTTATTCAGTATGTTAAGATAGATCAATAGCTATAAATACCATTAAAACAATGACAAGCAAAGTAATGACTAGTGATGAGAAGAAAGCAATTTTGTTATTAAAATCTGTGATTTTCCACTATCATGGGTTAGACAAAGAAGAGCAACAAATACTGGATTCTACGGCTGAAAGATTTGATGCCTGGGAAGAGCTAAAGTGGGCAAATGACTTTATTTCTCTTGATTATTATACGGCTTTTGAGCGTGCCAGAGAGTATTTAAATGAAGTAGTGGGTAATTTGGATAAAGAAACCAGGTTAAACTACCTTAGTATGGTATGGGAGGCTAATAACGCTAAAGGGTATGTAACAGAGATGGAAGCAACTGCCATGCTTAAACTTGCCAAAGACTGGAGTGTTCAAAAGGAGTTAATGATGTTGGTAAGAAAGAAAAAATAATCTCTGAAAAGATTATTTTTTCTTTTCTCTTATAATCTAACTTCTAGTTAATTATATCAAATCCAGTATACGGCTGTAATACAGCTGGTACCTTAATGCCTTCTGGTGTTTGATTGTTTTCTAACAACGCTGCCACTATACGTGGTAAGGCTAGTGCACTACCATTCAAAGTATGGGTAAAATGCTTCTTATTATCTCCTGTTCTATAACGTAGTTTCATTCTGTTTGCCTGAAAGGTTTCAAAGTTACTTACAGAACTTACTTCCAACCAACGCTTTTGAGCAGCAGAGTACACCTCCATATCAAAAGTAAGTGCTGACGTAAAACCCAAGTCACCACTACATAACCTGAGCACGCGGTAAGGCAAATCTAATTTCTGCAATAGTCCCTGTACATGCGTACACATCTCGTTTAATGTTTCATAAGATTTTTCAGGATGTTGTATTTGAACAATCTCTACTTTATCAAATTGGTGTAAGCGATTTAATCCACGTACTTGCGCTCCCCATGCACCTGCTTCTCGGCGAAAACAAGGGGTATAACCTACATGCTTGATTGGCAAATCTGTTTCTTCTACAATTACGTCACGATACATATTAGTAATAGGCACCTCAGCTGTGGGTATTAGGTACAAACCATCTTCTTGGGCATGATACATTTGCCCATCTTTGTCTGGTAATTGCCCTGTACCAAAACCAGAATCTTGATTGACCAAATACGGAGGAATAACCTCACTATAACCCGCGTTGACTGCCTCATCTAAAAAGAAGTTTATCAAAGCACGCTGTAGTCTGGCGCCTTTCCCTTTATATACCGGAAAGCCTGCTCCAGTAATTTTTGTTCCTACCTCAAAGTCTATAATATCATACTGTTTAATTAAGTCCCAATGTGGCACTGCTTTGTCGTGTAGTGTAGGAACAGATCCATGCTCAGATTCTACCTTGTTATCTGCATCAGTATTACCTTTAGGCACACTTGGGTGAGGAATGTTTGGGAGTTTATATAAAACTTCGTCGCGTTTGTTGCTTACAATCTTCAACTTGGCCTCAAGATCTTTTACCTCTTGCTTGCTGCCTCCAACCTGTTGTTTTAATTTGTCAGCTTCTACTTTTTTGCCTTGCTTCATCAATTGCCCAATACGCTTTGCCTGGTTATTAGAAGAAGCTTTGAGGTTGTCTAGTTTTGTTTGCGTATTTTTTCTTTGGGTATCATACTCCAAAACTTGGTCTACCAAATCCTCGGCGTTTTTTACTCCCCGCTTTTGTAATCCTTCTATAACCTTTTGTTGGTGGGTGCGGATGTGCGGAATCTGTAACATAATCAGTATTTATATTTGTATATAAAAATTTTGAAAAATCGTGTCAAGTTATTATGTTTGTATCAGTAAGAGACGCAAATCTATAAATTTACCATCAAAACACTCTTTATTATCCCCATAAAAATTGCACTAATTACAAAAAACTTAAAAAAAATTTACATTCATTTTTTAGTTATTGGTTTTTTCGTAAACTTGCCGTGCAAAATCTCCTAAGCGTGAATTGAGCCTCATTTCTACACCAAAGGTCTATTGTGGGTAAAGGGTATTTTCAATGGTATCTTCTTTCTTTGCAAATTTTAACCATATTATAGAATTGAGTACTTGTCCAGCATCTTGGATAAGCTATTAAAACAATCATACTTTTATTTTTGATTTAACATTAAACTCATTTGCCTAGTGTGAGAAGGTAATGTAAATAACAAGATATTTACACTATAGTAGTGAGAAAGCAAATACACTCTCCTGATATAGAAACCTACATTTCTTATTTATATCCAAATATTTAATTGTTCAACTTAATCGTTTCAATGCGTATTAATTTCACAAAATATTTCCTATGTATAACATCGAAGAACTAAACTTAAAGCTTCTTTCGGAGTTAAGAGAAATCGCCGAACAACTACAAGTAAAAAACTTCAAGAAATTGACTAAAAAGGAGTTGATTTACAAAATTTTAGATCAACAGGCGATCTTACCCGAAGAAAAAGTCCTTCCTATAAAAGAAAAAGAAGCAACACCAAAAGTTCAAGAAAAAAAGAGTGACACTTCTAGCAAGCCTCGTAAGAGAAGTCGCACCAAATCTGAAAGTAGCAGAGAAAAAGAACCTAAAGTGGCAAGCACAGCTAATAATGGAAAGAAAGCTGAGCAAGAAGACTTTAACTTTGACATGGGCAATGACCCTATGTTGTTTGACAACCCAGTAAATAACGATCTTGGTGCTCCGGCAAAATCTAAAGCTGAGCCCAAGGAAGCAAGCAGTGGTAAAAGTCAGAGTAGCAGCAAAAAGAATAGCAATTCGTTTTCTATCCGTGATTTTGACGGTTTGATTGAAAATGAGGGAGTTCTTGAAATTATGCAAGATGGTTATGGTTTCTTGCGCTCGTCTGATTATAACTACCTTGCCAGTCCTGATGATATTTATGTTTCTCCTTCTCAGATTAAATTATTTGGTCTAAAAACAGGGGATACTATCAGAGGACAAATAAGACCCCCAAAAGAAGGTGAAAAATACTTTGCACTTTTAAGGGTTGAGAACATCAACGGAAAAACCACAGAAGAAATCAGAGATCGTATTCCTTTTGAATACCTCACACCTTTGTTCCCACAAGAACGCCTCAATTTGAGCGCTTCAAGCAATGAAATGTCTACCCGTATACTTGATTTATTTGCCCCTATCGGTAAAGGTCAAAGAGGGATGATTGTAGCCCAACCAAAAACAGGTAAAACTGTTTTGCTTAAAAATATTGCCAATGCTATTGCCACTAATCACCCAGAGGTATATCTCATTGTATTGTTAGTAGACGAACGCCCAGAGGAAGTAACCGATATGGCACGCAGTGTACGCGCCGAGGTAATTTCGTCTACATTTGATGAGCAAGCTGAACGTCACGTAAAAATTGCTCAGATTGTATTGGGCAAAGCAAAACGTATGGTAGAGTGTGGACATGATGTAGTAATATTGCTTGACTCTATTACTCGTTTAGCACGCGCTTATAACACGGTTGTTCCTTCATCTGGTAAAATCTTAACGGGTGGTGTAGATGCCAATGCACTGCACAAACCTAAGCGTTTCTTTGGGGCAGCTCGTAACGTTGAAAATGGAGGTTCTTTGACTATCATTGCTACTGCATTGATAGAAACAGGCTCTAAAATGGACGAAGTAATCTTTGAAGAATTTAAAGGTACTGGTAACATGGAGCTTCAACTTGACCGTAAACTATCTAACAAACGTGTTTATCCTGCCATTGATGTTCCTGCTTCTGGTACTCGCCGCGAAGACTTATTAATGGATAAAGAAGAACTACAGCGTGTATGGATATTGCGTAAATACATGGACGACATGAACTCTAATGAAGCCATGGACTTCTTATTAGATAAAATGAAGGGTACCAGAAATAACATGGAATTCTTGATTTCGATGAATGGATAATATAACAGCCCACTGTTTTATTTCTTATAAATTATTGAATCTCCGGAGATATCTTCGGAGATTTTTTTTATGTGTATTGATGAAAATAATGACCAAAAAGCTCATCAAATCAATTATGGAAGAATATCTAATAAACAAGACTCCCCTTACCTGGGACTACAAAAAATGGGTTGCAGAGTTTAAGCAAGGTTCTAAATCTCAAATAGGCTTTAGGGTGTCACGCAAAAAAGTATTTGATCATACTGTAGAAGTGATTAAAGCAGGGCAATATGTAGCTAATGGGAAAACTATTATGCTGAAGGACTTTACTGATCTGTTACATATTTGGCAAGACTCAAAATTTTACCCTGATACCCATACTTTAGTACTACCAGAGATAACTACTCCATACATTACTGCTTACCAAGTCATTCAGGCAGACTGCATAGAAGTAGGGCAAACTATGCAAAAACTAGGGTTTAATCCTGTGGTATTGAATATGGCAAATGGTAATACTCCGGGTGGAGCAGTTATTCGCGGAGCAGGCGCTCAGGAAGAAAACCTATTTCGTCGCTCTAATTTATACACCTCACTGTATCAATACGCTGACTTTGCTCCTCAATATGGTATTCACAAACATGGGAAACACCGATACCCTATTCCAGCTCAAGCTGGAGGTATTTATTCGCCTGATGTATTATTTTTTAGGTCATCAGAGCATAGTGGCTATGCTTTGCTTGCCCAGCCTTTTACCTTGTCTATTGTAACTGTACCTGCCATTGCTCACCCCAAAGTAGAATCACGCAATGGACGAAATTGGCTAACACCCCCTCAGATAGAATTTACTAAGCATAAGATTAGAACCATACTAAAAATGGCAGCCCTGCACCAACACGATTGCTTAATTTTGAGCGCCTTTGGTTGTGGAGCTTTCAAAAACCCTCCTCACCATATGGCACAGTTGTTTAAGGAAGTTTTAGCCGAAACAGATTTTAACGAACGGTTTAAATCTGTAATATTTGCTATTATAGATGATCATAACGCTTGGAAAGCCCATAACCCAGAGGGTAATTTAATTCCTTTTCAACAGGTATTTGATTAACCATTTGCCCAGCCATTCTTTAAATTTATTAGCACGCTGTTTATTAACGATAAATTAAGAGCAGGTTTAAAATTCACCCAGTACTTAGGAACGTGATCGCAATAACTGTCCGGTTTAGAACATATCCTCTTCCCTGACTTTCGTTACCCCGGCAGTTCCGCCGGGACTATGAGCTTTTATTGTCCGTGGTACCGTCCCACGGTCTGGCTCAACATCCCCCGGATGTTGCCTTGCCCGCAAAAAGTGCCTCAGTCAGCCTTGAGTTTATGACCTCAATCTCGACACTTATTTTGAACATGTTCCTTAGTCAATAGTTTATTTAGGAATAGGTTAATATCTTCACCCAAACACCAGAAACTTATACCAAACAAAAAATACCCTGTTGATTTGACTGAACTTGAACAAACTCATTTAGAAATGGTAGTACAACAACACGGTACTAAAAATCAAATAACAAGCTGATTACTCATAAATCATGGATACAAGGAAATTTACAAACAACAATAACTTTCTGGTATAACAAATAGAGTTCAACTTTTAGTGATGTAATAATTACCATAAGGACATTGTTTTGTAGTAAATTTGATTTTCAAATGTATGGTAATTTCACTGAACGTGTAAATACTTCAAAAAAGCTTTTTAACCATACAAAGCACATTTTTAGCATACTACATAAGGTTAAATTCGAGCTTATAGTAATGCCTAATACTTCTAATATTTAGCCATCATATACCGTGATACATGATGATTTTTTTAATAATTTTTCAAAAAAAAACATTACATCGACAGTAAGAAGTTCTTATCTTTAAAACAAACCACTTAAAATAAGAATTGTATGAAATCCTTACTCAAGTCTATATTACTTTCAAAGCCCACATTGACACTTCAAATTACCAAACAAGTCGTCATTGAACCATCCAACCTCTGACTTATTGACGATCCCGGTAACAAGAACAGGATATAAATTTTAAACAAATTTGATATTATATTAAATAAAAAACATGGATCCATATTTTTTATTTTAATTCTTAGCCATTCAAATATTCTACATATATTAATATTCAAATCTATCGCAATAACTTAACAGATATGCCTACAAAATCAACTGCAAAGGATAACTCCTTAGAACAACTCAATAAGTTGCTTCGCCAGAACAAAAAAGTTGACTTTAAAACTTTTAACCTACTGAGTGCAAAAGAGTTGGAAAGCTTGAACTGGAGTAAAATCTCTAAAAAAGACCAACCAAAGGTCTTGAAACAAGTAAAAGCTTATCAACGCCTGCTTCGGCTATTGGGAGAACATCACCCCAAAATTGCCAAGGAACTTCTCAAACAAAATCTTCATTCTGCGGTACAAGTTGCTTCTATTCCTCAAAAGAAGTTTATGAGCGATTTTTTAAACATTTTTAAGGACCAAGACTTGATGAAAAAATTTTATGCGCGTGCTCTAGCTACCCGAAGCAAGGTGCTTTTAAAGTACATGAACATTGTGCAAAACCGCCAACCTCATACTAAATCAGTCAATGCCATTGCCTGATTTGACTCCTCAATTTATTTTAATCGCATAGCAGAACGACATTTAAAAATACTTCCAATTTTTTGGTCTTATCAAAAGATAACCAAGGGGTTGCATGGCATTGCTTTGCCCAATTTTTAAGCGTTTGAAAGCTTAGCTAACAAATTATTAATGAAAGCTTTGTGGGTGCTTCAGGCTCTGAAGCGCCCCAACAAGTTCAAAAAAACTTTTCAATCTCTAAGGAACATGATCGCAATAATTGTCCGATTTAAAACTTATGCTCAATCTCGAAACTTATTTTGAACATTGTTCCTAAACTAAACATAACCACCTAAATCATGAGTACATTTAATGATCTGCCAGACTATGAAGCTCTTTTCGGAGACTTAGACTTCAAAGAAGGCGATGAATCAAGATCAGTTTATTCTCCTGCTGCTTATTTGGCAGATTTACTGCAAATGATGGACGATGAGTTTTCTTCTACCGAAGATGTAAAAACCAGGCGTCCTGACATACGTAATATTATTCTTGATTATGAAAATTCTTTCGAAGAAATTCCTTATTTGGAGGTAGTTAACGAAGTACTTGAGACCAAAATTGGAGACAGTGTGTACACTGATTTGCTTGAGGCTTCTTATCCTTTTAACATGCCCTTCAACTTAGATCATGCCGAAGTTCAACTCTACTTAAAGCACTTGGGCATTTCTGCTGAAGAACTGTATAAAACTTTTTCGCTGGAGCACGACGATGGCATTATTGCTAGAGAATACCTAGACCTCTCGGAAGAAAAGCACGAGATGATCATTTCGGAGCATAGTTATGGGCCTGTTCGGAAATACTATAACTATTCAAGCGATGACGACACCTCAGACCTGGGCTTTCAGGCATACATGGCCAATGTCACTACCTTTTTAGAAACCACCGACCTCACGGGGGTACAAGCCAGGGAATTACTGTATCAAAACTTGCGCGAAGAAGAGTATGGCTTTCAAGTCAATTTTTATATCAATAATGACTTGGCAGGCGATGGCTATGCCTTGCTAGACGATACTGAAACCTACATTGTTTGGAGCAACGATTCGGAGGGAACTTGGAAAGACGACGATGGCAATACCTACAATGAGTTGCCGTATGATTGGTACGACAGGGTCAGCCGTTTTACCCGTTTTGCTAACAAAATAGGCATCAGTTTCACCGACTTAGATTTGATCATTAGGCACTGCTGCAATAATACCCTAGATGCGGATGCAGTGGCTATGGTTGCCTCGGTAAAAAAACTCAAAGAAGCCTTTGATGTAGACTATGAGGTAGTGGTGGCATTGCTGTCTACCATCAACGAAATGGGGCAAACCGAAGAAGAGGAACCCAAAGATCTCTTCAACCGCATTTTTAACAATAAGTGTGTGCAATTTGACGAGCGCTATATCTTGGGATCGGTAGATTTGGCTATAGAGTTTCAAGAAGAAGAGGAGTATACGGAAATACCTTATTATGCCGACTTGTTTTCGGAAGACAACTATGACTTCAGAAAACGGGTACGCTATGTATTGGGACTTTCTAAACTTGACCTGGAAAAGATTATCCAGCGTTTGGACGACAAAGAGGTCGAGGAGAGCCTTTGGTTGCTAGAAGAGAACAAGATGGACTTGCTCAACTTCCTTTACCGTTTCACGAAACTATCATCTTTACTAGATATTGGTCACGAAGAGTTGTTTACGCTTTTTGATGTGCTGGAGGTTGACCCTACCATTGCCAACCACAATCAACAAAACATCTTCCTTAGTTACTTGCCTTCTACGCAAGACTGTTACGAGATTTTTATGGGCTCGGACGTAAAAGACCAGCAGTGGCTGATTCATACCTTGCATTATGTTGCTAAGTGGATGATGGAGCATGGCTTTACTGCCGATGCCTTATGGCAAATAACCACGGGTAAATTCAAAACAGAAGAAGCAGAAGCGGCTTCGCAAGGAGCTAAAATAACCGCGCTAGATGGCATTTATCAAGGGTTTAAATCTATAGTCCTCAAGCCTGAGTCTTTTATTCGAGCCCCCTTTGATAAACGCGCCTCTGGGGTAATTTATCGCACATTGGAAGCCATCAACAAGGCAAAATCATGTGGACATGATGTGCGCTTGGTCAACTATTCGAAAGAAAAAGCCAAAAAGATGGCTCATAAGGCGGTAGATCAACTTGCTTGGGTTACTAGCCTAGATTTTACCAATTTGGGCATTGAGGAGAAACTAGCGGAGAAGATGTTTCGAAACTTGGTGATGATAGGCTATATAAATGAACAAGGGGTGATACAACCCAATGTGTTTCCCAAGGATAGCCAGTACTTTCGCCTCGAAACTAACTTTACTTACCTTCGCCATCAGATATTTAACATCTTCCAAGCGCTTTTTGAAGAGGCAGAGGTGCAAGAGGGTGAAACATTGGAAGACCTGAGCATTTCTATATTTCCATCAGATTTTGAGGCGTTAGGGCTGAGCAAAGGTGAGCAAAACGAATTGTATGATAGCCTCATTTTTAATAATTATATAGATGAAGACGGGAACATTCAACACCCATTTTTCTTTGCCAAAAGTGAGAACGAAGAAGATTTTGATACAGAAATAGATATTAATGATTATGCCCCTCAAGTGTATGCACAGTTTGAGAAAAAACTCAAAATGTTTGAAGAAGGGCAATTGATGATTGGTAAATCAATTTTTAGCGAATTGCCTTTAAAAGAAACAGAAATAGGTGCGTTGGTTGAGAACCTGATCTTCAATAAATACATAGATAAAAACCATGTAGTAAAGGATAAACACCGCTTGCTTAAAGAAGATGTCAAGGAGTTTGAACTGGCGCTTCATTTCTATCCTCATCGCCATGACATTCTTCGTTTGCTCAAACAAAAAGTAGAGGGTGTTCAGCAGGAATACATGACCGTAAGTGTGGCTTCGCTAAGCCCAATAGCAGATGAGATTGTAGCTACATGGGCTTACCAAGACTTGCAAGACGAGTATATCCATGGCGCTAAGTTATTGCCTACCTCAAGAGCGTTTTTCTTGGATGAGGAGAATAAAAAAGAATTTATTTTAAGCTATTATTTTGATAACCTGCCTGGCACCATCTTATTTGATCGCATGGCAAGCATTGTCAAAACTACTGAAGCTTTCCATGTAACAACGCAAGCCTTCCAAGACTTAAAATTCTCTAAGGATGAAACCGAAGAGGCAATGCATTTACTTCGCCGCATGGAGGTGATCACTGAAGATAATAAGTTGCCCATGGGTGCCTTGGAGCATTACTTAGACTCGAATAATGCCCTCTCGTTCCACGTAAAAGGATTTGAAGATTACAACAAAGATATATTCTTTTTGCTACAGGCAGTAGCCAAGCAAGTAAAAGAAGCGCAAGAGGTGATTCAAACGGTATTGAAAGAGACTGCCGAAAAACAAGACCGTTTTTTATACGACCAATTGCAGAGCATTTTTGGGCTAGATGCCAACATTATGCAATCCATATCGCGCGAGGTATTTGAAGGGCAACCAGACATAAAGGCGGCTTGGATGTTACCCATTTTTAGGGCAGTCAATGTATTAGATACGGTGACCAAAGAACCCCTAGATGCGGCTTTCAATAGTGCCTTCAAACGCATCCGCCAGTTTGCGATGCTGTCGGGCAAGTTGCAACTATCGAAAGAGGAAGTAGCGCTTGCCTTCCGTGACCAGAACTTGGCTGCCAAGTTTCCCGAAAAAATAGCGCTTGACGTAATCACTGAGGCAGATGTACCCGAAACAACTTCTATAGAAAAAATTGACGCCATTCTGGAAGGAGATGATTTTATTTACTTGTTCCACGATGGCAAGTACTGGATTTATCGCAAATCGGACTATGAATTGGTTGACAAAACGGATTTGGAAAGCGATGAGGATTTGATTGACTTGCAACGAGATGACGACGACTTGCGAGACGTGCTAGAGGATGACCCAATTCGATTATTGTTTGAAAAAGAAGGGGGCTCTATTCAGGTGAGTGCCGCTTTTAAAGACAAAGAGGGGAATACCTATATTTTTACCAAAGATTATTACTTTCTCTTGCCAAAAGGCAGCGATACTTGGGATGTACGCTACAATGAATTTGGAAATTTAGACAACAACTTCGAAGCCATTACCGAGATAAACATGGCTTACAAAGACGAAGAAGGAAGGTTGTTTTTATTTGCCAATGATGAATATGTAAGGTACTCTGATGGGCACAATTACATTGATGATGAATACCCTAAAAAAATTGCCGAGAGCTGGAAAGATGAAAACCTAAAGGTAGACCTTCCCCCGCATTTTGGTCATAAGTTTAGTGCTGCCTTTGAGGGCACTGACGGTTATTCTTATGTATTTAATGGGCGTGGGTTTGTAAGCTCCGAGCACAAAGGTAAAATGATGCCAGTGGACAAACACTGGGGAAAGATGGAGTATGAGTTTGCAGGGGGCAACCATATCGATGCCATACTAAAAGATGGGGTCAATATATACTTGTTTTCGGGAGAGGTAATGGTGAAGTATACCGACTGTCTCGAAAATGAAGGCATACAAGTAGCCGAGGGGTTCCCCAAACGCATCATAGACCAATACCCAGCCCTTCCGTATGAGTTTGCCCAAGGAGTAGATGCCGCCTTCAGAGGAGAAGATGGCAAGCTCCATTTTATGAAAGACGAGTATGCCGTAAGCTTTAACGAAGGCGACGACCAAATAGCACTATTAGACTTAGCCGATACTTGGGGAATTGTGCAAAATAATATCCAAACCACGGGAACCGTTGATGCGGTATTGTCGGCATTGGATGGTAGAGTTTATGTCTTTAGTGGCGATCAATACTTCCGTTATTCGGGCAATAATTACGCAAAAGTTGACCCTGGTTATCCACGCACTACTTCCGAAGATTTTAAGGGGCTGATGCAGGTAGAGGCGGCTTTTGTGCTAGATGGTAAAACGTATTTGTTTGGGGTTGCCGAAAACGAAACCCAGATGTATGTACGCTACTCTACGCCTGACTACACTGAGGTAGACGAAGAAGACGAGGACGAGAGCAGCTACATTACTCCAGTAGAAAGCCTACCCGATGTTGAAGAGGTGGAGACGTTTCCTAGAGATCAAAATGACGATGAATGGTGGAGTTTCCCACAATCATTAATTGATGCGGGCTTTGAAAAAGTAGACGCGGTTTTTAAAGCACCCAATGGTACTCATTATTTATTTTCGGGCGAGTATGTAGTAGAGTTCAAGGAGGCAAATCGCTGGTGGTCGGAGCCTGAAAAAATCATTGAAAAATGGGATAACCTGCCTTTTACTACCGTCACCGCTGCCTTTACGGGCAAAGACGGAAAAATATACCTTTTCTCTGATACCCAATATGTGCGCATTTCTGATGGAGATTTTTGGAAGGTAGACAATGGTTACCCACGAGCCATTAGCAAATACTGGGGCGAAGTAGAGAACAACATCGAACGCCACCGTAAGGTAGATGCGGCGCTTGTATTAGAGTCGCGCGAAGACGAAGAAGACGACAACGGAGATGACTATGTGGATATCAACCGTCACACCTATATTTTTGCGGGCGACCAAATATTCCGTTACCTCGTTGACGACTACACTAAAGTAGAACAGGGTTACCCCAAAAAGTTGGCTGACCTCAAGGAAGAGCCTCGTTTTGGTGAGTTACAAGATAAAATACATAAAATAACTGCGGCTTATGCCGATGATCGCAATGTATATGTGTTTGACGGGGGCAGTTTACACGTTGTTTCCGATGACGAAGACCACCACAAAGGAGTCTATACCTCTGATGAATTTTTAGGTATTTCGGCAGTAACCGCTGGTTATGGTAGTGTCTACACCCTTGAGGATGGTATTTGGAGACGTGCCAGTAGCTTAGAAGCCGAAGAAATTGAGAAGGTGGACGAAACGCCCAATTTCTTGGATGCGGCACCCGATGTGTTTAGAACCGAGGCAAGTGCGGTATTAAGGGGCACCGACGAAAATACCTATGTGTTTAAAGGTACCGAGTGTTACAACACCTTGCTTGATTTGGAATATGCCACAGGCGAAGAATGGGGCATTGCCAGAAACAACATAGAAATCAACGAAACCATTGATGCGGCTTTTGTGGGCAGAGATGGCAAAACCTATGTTTTTAGTGGCAACCAATACTTTGTGTACGAGACTGATACCTACGTACAAAAGCAGACCGAAGACCCGCCAGAACTTATTTCGAGTAAGTGGGGAGGCTTAAATAACGTAATGCTTGCCTATGTAAAAGATGGCAAAACTTACTTATTCGAAAAAGCCGACGTTCACGGTCACTTTAGGTATGTGGTATACTCTAACGACACCTACGAAAAACCCGACGCTGGGTATCCTAAAAAAGCCGACATTAGCTTCTTTGGCATCCCGCAACAACAAGCCGAAAAAGGCTTCGATCACTTTGATACTATGTTGATGCAAGGCGAGAATATGATCTTCATCAAAGGTCAGCAATTTATCCGCTATAACACCAACGAAGAGAACTGGTCGTATCCCAAAGACTTAGAGTTGCTCTATGAGAACTTCCCTTTTAATAAAACCACTTTTCAGGAGGTAAAAACTGCTTTTGAAGGAGCCGATGGTACCCTCTATTTCTTCAATGAAGACCATTATGTGACCTACGCAGGGGGCGCTTTTTCTGGTGTAACCGAGATAAAAGATCACTGGGGATTGGTGAGCAATAGCTTTGCCGATGTAGTAGATGCGGCTTTTGTATACAATGAGCAAATCACTTACCTGATTTCTGGAAACAAGTATGTCCGTTATTCTACTTCCGATTATCGCTATGTAGACGATGGTTACCCCAAAGAAGTGGCAAAAGATTTAAGGACAGAAGCACCTTTTAGTTTTATGCCCAAGGAGTTTCAGTATGCCATTGACGAGATAGAAGAGTCGGAAGAGGAGCTTCGTATGACGGGCGTTTATACCAACCCCAGAAATACCTATGTCTTCTTGAATAATAAATTGTATGTAGGCTCGAAGCACAAATATGATAGACTAGACACAGGGCATTTGGGCAAGGTACGCAACAACTTTCAGGAGCAGGGACAAGTAGATGCCGCTTTTGTTGATAGCGCGGGCAAAACCTATTTGTTTTCAGGCGATCAATACATTCGTTATTCTGACACTTACTATAGGTACATAGACGAGGGTTACCCCAAATTGATTGTAGACGATTTGACAACGGAGCTAGGGCTGAGCAGTGTACCTGATAACTTTAAATATGGCATTAACGCAGTTTATACTGACAGCGAGGAGGTGGTTTACCTTTTCAAAGATGAAAACTACATTGCCTCAAATAGTGGCTCAGAGCTGTTGTCGATTAGCGATCACTTTGGCAAAATCAAAAACAACTTTCAAGACGACAACGGGCAAACCATTGATGCCGCTTATATAGATGAAGAAGGGCGCTTGTTGGTGTTCAAAGGCGACCAATTTATCCGCTATACTGACCCAAAAGAGTTGTTTACGGAAGACGATGAACTAGAAAAGTATGTCGATGCGGGCTATCCTATGCTCATCGAAGACCACCATGCCCAATTACCCGAAGGCTTTAGAGAAGAGTTGGACGCTGCTTTTATGTTTGAGGGGCGCATGTACTTTGCCAAGGACACGTCGTATGTGATGGCAATTGATGGATACCATACCTATGACGACAACATCTATCCACAAGAATTTAAGTACCGTTGGGGAGATTGGGCAGACTACCTATTGAGCGATGTATTGGCATTGGCGCGATTTAAAAAGTTAGCCGATACCTTCATCAGCGATCAATATAACTTGCCTAGTTTGCTACACCAAGGCGACGGCATAGAAAAAGAACCTTATTTGGCAGTATCCGAAATCTTTGGCTTTGACAAAGATGAAGTGCGCTGGGTAAAACAAAACAATGCATTTTTGGAGTCGCTCAGTTCGTTTGAAAAACAGTTTGACATAGAACTCATCATCAAACTGTATGACATCCTGACCAAGGCACAGGAAATAAACGTAGACGCGTCTAAACTGTATGAAGATGTATGGGTAAATCTGTATGGCACTTCGGTAGATAGAACTACCGCCAAAACCAAGATTTATCAAATGCTAGGTACGGTAGAATGCAACGACAATTACCAAGCACGACTAGACCAAGTAGAGGGGGAGCTTAACACCCTGAAACGAGATGCCTTGGTGCCTTACGCCATTTCGATAGATGACGATTTGTTAGATGCGCGCGATCTGTACGAGAAAACATTGATTGATGTAATGATGGAAAGCGAGGCGACTACTTCGCGTATTAAAGAAGCCATTGCTGCTACTCAGCTATACTTCCACCGCTATTTTATCAACCTAGAGAATGTAGACCTTGCGGGCTCGAACGATGAAGAGGTAAAAGAGAGGCTGAGAAGACAATGGGAATGGATGCGCAATTATCGGGTGTGGGAAGCCAACCGAAAAGTATTTTTATACCCCGAAAACTACATTCGCCCTGAGTTGCGAGATTCGGATTATAAAACGCCCGCTTTTGAAGTGCTAGAGCAAGACTTGATGCAAGGCGACATTACGGAAGACTTGGTAGAAAGAAGCTATAAAAAATACTTGGACGAGTATACCGAAGTTTCTCGTTTGAAGATTGCAGGAGGGTATATCTACGACGAAATAGGCTCTATTGGTAGCAACGATAAAAACTTGGTGCTCTTTGGGCGAACCAAAACCGATCCGCTTCGCTATTACTACCGTTTTGCCAACTTTGTAGACGGCGAAAGCAGTGGGGCTACTTGGGAGCCTTGGAAAAAAGTAGAGGTGGCGATCGAATCTACCAAAGTTTACCCTGTATATGCGTTTTACCGCGTGTTTGTATTTTGGGCTACTGTTGAGCGCATCATGGACGACGAAGACGAGCAAGATTCTTCTACGGCGGCAGTAGCGACTACTACCGACGATGATGACATTCAGTATTTTACTTCCTCATCTTCTTCATCTTCCAGTGGAGGAGGTTATTATCGGGTAAACATTTACTATTCCTTCTACAACCTCAATGACGAGTGGTCGCAACCTCAGTTGCTGGATACCAGCATCGAAACCCAAGGTAAAATCACCGATGTAGAGCTTTTTGTAGAAAACGCCGAAAAGATTGATGGTTATGACGACGATGACTACGAGAATATCGTGATTAGTTGTAAGTATACTTACTATGACTTTTCTGTGCTCAGTCTGCCCTATTTCTTAAAACGTATTTACACCAAAAGTTCTCTGGTAAAAACCAAGCAGGTGGCTTATAGTCTCACCTCAGAACTGGTTACCTACTCGGCAGATACGCCTGACTTTGAAAACAAGGGAATGGAAGTTTTTGAACACCTCTTTCCTTCCGAAGACTCTAGTCAATTGAATAGCAACGACATTGTGATGCTCAATTCTATTGAGAATAGTTTGGATGGTCCTTGGTTTACTTATGACTACAAAGGAGGGGGCTTTTTGGTCAAACCTTCGGTAGTGGCGCTATCTACCGATAAATGGCCGCAAAGCCTGTCAACCAACACCGAGAACCTTCCTACTGACGAGAACATTACGGCTGCCTTCTATGACGGAGCAAGCATTTATTACATGGTAGGCAACATGTACTATGTGTATGATGGTAGCAGTGTCATAGAAAGCGGTAATAACTCGGCACGTTGGGCCCAGGTGCAAAACAACATTCAAGCCGACTATGGCATAGACGCTGGCTATAATGATGGTACCAATGTGTACTTGTTTTCGGGGGATCAATACTACAAGTACCTGACCGACGGGGGAGACTTGGCAGAAGAGTATTACCCCAAACTGATAGAAAACAATGAGTTAGGCATTCCTACCGATTGGGGTAATGTAGATGCGGCTTTTCAGGGAGACGATGGCAATGCTTACTTGTTTAATAATGCTTCGTCAAAGTACGTAGTTGCGGGGAGTAACTCCGATGGAAGTGCGATTTCCAGCAAGTGGGGAATTTTAACGAATAACTTCTCAGGAGCAAGCACCCCAGTGGTAGGTTCATTTGTTTACAACGACACACTTTATGTGTTTAATAGTGACCAATGGATTCGTTACAGCTCTATGGCTAAGGCAGACGATGGCACCATATCAGCCGCTACTCCTGAAGTAATCAAGACGGGGGACTTCTCAAGATTTATAGTGGAAGAGTTTGGTTTTGATGAGGTCACCGCTTCAATTTATGCAGGCAAAACATTAACTTCTGTTTGCTATACTTCTACAGATAATTTACTGAGGGTATATTTTGATGGCTTACTTGTTTGCTTTGACTTGAGCAGTAAAACCATTGACAATGGGGATGAATGGAGTGCTGATATTTTGGTTTACTCCGAATCTGAGAAGATATTCATTACTTCCACTGGAAGCTCTAGCAACAAACTGGGGCTTTACCAAGGGTCGTATGATAGTTTTAAAGGTTATTTCTTTTTAAAAGATAAAAATAGTAATAAAATAGCAGTGGATGCTGCATTTAGCTATAACAACTTCATATACATTTTGTCGGGAGACCAATATTGGACACTAGCCCCTGATCAAATAAAGCTTAAGAGCAGCAACAATAATAATAAAGTAACCAATATCTTTTTGAGCGAGGATAGCAAAACTATCTCGAATACTTTTGGGTTAAGCCTGACCTTTGACAACAGTGGCATTGATGCAGCATTTACGCTCGATGGGTATACTTACCTCTTGTCTGGCGAAAATTATGTGCGCTACGAAGGGGCTGATTATAACACCGTAGAAACTGTGGGTACCATTGCTAGTTTATTGCCAGGTCTCCCTTCCAATTGGTCGGGTACGGTAGACGCGGCATTTACTTACTTTGATAGTAAAACCTATTTGTTTAACAGTGCCAAAAATCAATCGCTTGAACTCAGTTCGGATTTTGATACCTCAAACACGGAAACCATTACGGTGGACTGGGGAAATTTGAACACCCAAAATTTTGATGCAAGTAACATTGATGCCGCTTATGTACTGGATAGTAAAGTCTACTTGTTTAGCGAAGACCAGTTTATAGCACACAGCATTGAGGTTGATGAAGAGGGCAACGTGACTGTAAGCCAAGAGATGGACGAAAACTACCCAAAAACCATTGGCAATGGGGTAAGTGATGTGTCGGCGGCTTTTGTGCTCAATGGTAATGTCTATTTGATTGTAGATAGCCAGTATTATAAGATTCTGAGCACGGAAACGCCAGATAACTTTGACGACAGTGATGGGGCTACCATCAAAGGAAACTGGGGCAACTTCCCAAGCGATTTGCATACAGGAATGACTGCGGCATTGAATAAAAACAGCAAGTTATACTTCATTCAAAACGGTCAGTTTATCGATTATGTAGTGGATGATGAAGATGAGGCGGTGCCTTATGAGATTGATGATGTAAACTATGAAATCGTGCGCTTGACCACCAGTACCGCCGATGCGCTCAACCAAGCCTTGCTTGCTTCGGTAGATACGCCTACGGGTATTGGAGGTTTGCTCAATGCCACCGTACAGCAAACCGACGAAACGCCCTCGTTTAGCCGAGAAGCGGGAAGCTCTGGTCCTACTACGATTGAGGCAGACCCAAACAATGTGGAGTCGTCAGGTTTACCCGTGAGCACCCACCTAGATTTTGACAGTGCCAACGGAATCTATTATTGGGAGATTTTCTTTCATGCGCCTTTCCACATTGCCATGTCGCTCAATACCGATCAAAAATTTGAATATGCCAAAGAATGGTATGAATACATTTTTGATCCAACCGAGACGAGCAACTATTGGAAATTCTTGCCTTTCCTTGCCACCGACATTAGCGCTTTACTTACCTCTATGGAAGGCAGCTTGGAGTACTTTGGCAGTGATGGCGATGACGCAAGGGCAAAGCTAGAAAGCTTCTCAACACTTTTGATTGAGTTTAATCCTGTGTTCCAAGGGTATACCTCGCTAGACAATGTGTCTATTGGCACTTATACCGATTCGGCAGAGGGTGAAGTGACCAGAACCCTTGCCAACATCGAAAGCTGGCCTACTTATACTGAGCTTTCGCTGGCGGTAACCAACCTGACCACCTCAAGCAACGATGCCGACCAGCAAACGCTGTTGGAAAATGCCCAAACCAACTTGCAAGAGGTGTTGGCAATTTGCGCCAAGCTCGACTATCGTTATGAGTTGATGCAAAACACCACTTCACAAATTAGTACTTACCTCGACGATCCGTTCGACCCTCACACCATTGCCGAGTATCGTAAGATCGCCTACCGTAAGGCTATAATGATGAACTACATCGATAACTTGCTCGACTGGGGCGATATGTTGTTCCGTCAATACACCAGAGAAAGCATCAACGAAGCCCGCATGTTGTATGTGTTGGCGTATGACCTCTTGGGTAAAAAACCCGAAAACCTGGGGGAAAAAGTGTTATCCGACGATGTGGCATACAGCGAGCTAAAGCAATACACTGGCTTGGACGATGACTACGATTTTATCTTTGATTTGGAAAATGCCAACTACGACGAAGAAGAGGAAAAAATTATCTCGGCGTATGATAGTTTCTCGTTTGCGGGCATGGTGCACGATTCTATAGCAGACCCTTACTTTTTTGTTCCCGAAAACTCCCTATTCATTGATTATTGGGGGCGAGTAGAAGATCGTCTCTATAAAATCCGCCACAGCCTCAACATCATGGGCATCAAACAACCCTTGCCGCTGTTTCAACCACCCATCGACCCAATGGCGCTAGTAAACGCTGCCGCTGGAGGTGGAGGCTTTAGCAGTGCCTTGGCTGGGCTCACCATGGAAGTGCCTCATTACCGATTTGGCTATATGCTCAACAAGGCTAAAGAGTTTGCCCAAAAGGTAGAACAGTTTGGTAGTGACCTCTTGGCAGCCATCGAAAAGAAAGATGCCGAGGCGTTGAGCATTCTTCAAAATAAAAATGAGCACAATATTCTTCATCTTACTACTCAAATCAAAGAAAAGAACATTGAGGAGGCAGAAAAGAATATTGAGAACCTGGAGGAAAGCAAAAAAACGGCTGAGCTTCAAAAACTTCACTATGATACCTTGATTAGTGATGGGTGGCTCGACGAAGAAACCCAACAGATGGATTTGATGATTGCGGGCATTGCGCTGCAATCGGTAGCCGCCTTTGGCTATATCTTAAGTGCCATTGCCAAGGTGGTGCCTCAGTTCAACATGGGCCCATTCAATTTTGGGGTAACCACAGGAGGAATGCAAGCGGGCGAGTTTCTCGAAAGCACCAACGAGTCGTTCCAAACCACGGGCGAAGCCCTCATGACTTCGGGCGAGCTGGTGGGGATGCGTGCCCAGCACCAACGCTCGGTGCAAGACTGGGAACTGCAAAGAGACATGGCAGACGGGGAGATCAAACAATTGGAGATTCAGATTTTGAGCGCCAAAATACAAAAAGAGGTCGCCCAAAGAGAATTGGAAGTTCACAAAAAGGAGATTGAAAACAACCAATCAATCGCCAACTTTATGACCGATAAATTCTCTAACAAAGCACTCTATCAGTGGATGTCAAGCAAGTTGTCAAGTATGTATTACGATTCGTACAAGATGGCGCACGACATGGCAAAACAAGCCGAAAAAGCCTTTCAGTTCGAAACAGGCACACCCGCTTCGGAAGTGAGCTACATTGGGGGCACCTATTGGGACAGTCAGAAAAAAGGATTGTTGGCGGGTAGCAGCCTTGGCTTTGACCTTAGCCGAATGGAAAAGGCTTACATAGAGCAAGATTCGCGTACTTTCGAAATCACCAAAAACATCTCCTTGTTAGAACTAGACCCACTCGCATTTATGCAACTCAAGTCTAAAGGAGTGTGTGAGTTTAGGCTAACTGAGGCATTGTTTGACTATGATTTCCCTGGGCACTACAAGCGCCAAGTCAAGACAATTGCCCTGGCTTTTGATATTGGCGAAGGGCAGTATGTAAATGCTACGCTTACCCAATTAAACAACAAAGTGTTGCTAGAACCCGACACCAAGGCAGTGAAGCACTTGCTAGACGCCAAGGGCACTCAGCCAATGTCTATTCGCAACGACTGGAAAGCCAACCAACAAGTGGCGCTGTCTTATGTAGACCAGTATACCGAAAACAATGGTTTGTTTGAGCTAAGGTATTACGACGATCGTTACCTGCCGTTTGAAGGCACTGGAGCGGTGTCGTTGTGGAGACTGGAACTCAATGGTAAAAAAGGCTTTACTTACAATGTAAAGGACTTGTTAGATGTCACCATCAAGTTGCGCTATACTGCAGTGCAAGGAGGAAGTGCCTTTGCCAATGCGGTGAAAGGTGCCTTGAAGCCGTACCATACCACTAGTTTCGTTGACATTGCTTATAACTTTACCGATGCTTGGAACAACTTCATGCTGAGCGATGAACAAGACTTGGAGCTTACCTTTACCCGTGACATGTTCCCTAGTATGAGTGGTAGTAAAGTAAATGGTTTGTTCCTTAAGTATGACTATGAGGGGGATCAAAAGCCTACATTCTTGCTCAATGACGAAACCAAACTTACCGACAGTACTTACCTAGAAATAGGTAACCTGAGCGTAGCCAAAGAGGGTTCTACGTGGAAGTTTACTGTACAGGGGGATAAGTCAATGATTAGCAATGTAGAGATGATTGCTTCATACAAGGCAAAAGTTGAATAAACCTATCTTGATTTAGACCTAGTACTCTGGACACTAAATATTTAAAGCGCTATTTTGGGCCTTTTGTTCACTAGCTTCTCTTAAAAATATCCCATAGCTACGGCTATGCTCAATTTTTGAAGATCGCCAGTAAGCAAAATCCATCAAAATTTCTACCTTACCTACTTAGAAGCCAGAGTACTAACAGGTTTTGAAAACTTGTTAGGTCTTATTTCAAATTTTACAACATCCAAATCATAACTTTAAACATACCCTCATGAATCAGTCAGCAAAACATAAAAGACAACGAGGCGATGCGAACCGGGCTAAGTTGAAACGCCAAAGGAATACTAAAAACGTATTTACTGGCTTAAACAGACCAGCCAAAAAACGTCCTACCGCTCTTGCCAAAAAACAAGGAGGAGCAAGTGTCAACAAAAGAAGAGAAAATAGGGCAGCCAAGAAGCCTGGTATTGCCAAAAGCAATGAAGTCAAGGCAGGGTTCTCGTCTAAACCTGATAAATGGTACAAGGGGCGCAACCTCTACCCCACTGCGGGCAAAGATGGCGCAACTATTTACTTGCCCCAACAAAACGATGCGACACCTTCGGAACTGCTCAAAGGGCAGTTTGTGAAAGACGTAGACGTTGGAAAAGAAGTGGCGGCAGGCATACCGCCAAAAGCAGATAAATGGTACAAAGGACGGAACCTCTACCCTACGCTTGATGAAAACGGAAAAACGATTTATCTACCCCAACAAAGCGAAGCCACCCCGTCGGAATTGCTCAAAGGGCAGTTTGTAAAGGATGTGGACACGGGCAAAGAAGTGCTCAACGGTGTTGACCCCAAACCAGATCGCTGGTACAAGGGGCGTAACCTCTACCCTACGCTAGATGAAAACGGAAAAACGACCTACCTCCCCCAAAAAAGCGAAGCCACCCCGTCGGAACTACTCAAAGGGCAGTTTGTAAAGGATGTGGAGGCGGGCAAAGAGGTGCTCGATGGTACCGCCCCCAAACCCGATCGTTGGTATAAGGGACGCAACCTTTACCCTACGCTTGATGAAGACGGAAAAACGACCTACCTCCCCCAAAAAAGCGACGCTACTCCAGCCGAACGCCTGAAGGGACGCTATGTAAAAGACGTAGACGCTGGCAAAGATGCCATTGAAGGCTATGCCCCCAAAGAAGACAAATGGTTCAAAGGACGTAACCTGTACGCAACCTTGGGAGACGAGGGCGAAGTGGTTTACCTGCCGCAGGAAAGCGATGCCACCCCGTCGGAACTTCAAAAAGGGCAATTTGTAAAAGCAGTAGATGCGGGGAAAAAAGTAAGGGAAGTACTCCCCCAAAACCTGAAGCCCAAAACCGATGATCAGGGAAGGGTGCTTTACCCAGTAAAAACCCAGTCGGATGATGGAAAAGAGGAGCTAGTGTATTACCCCAAAGAAAGCGAAGCCACCGCCGCAGAAAAAACTAAAGGGCAGTTTGTACGCGACGAGGAGGTGATCAATGAGCCCCAAACCCGAAGGCGTGCCCAAAGAGCAAGTAAACCTGAGGGGAGAAACCGTAGGAATGCGGTGACAGAAATGCAATCAAATAACTTAACTAATTTGAAATAACTAAATTAACCATATTATGTCAGATCGTAAACTTGATCAAAAGAAATCAACTCGCTTTAACTTGCCCGATGAAAAATCTACTACCAAAAAGAAGAAGAAGAAGAATAAAGAGCGGAGTATGAGCTTTAAAGAACTACAGGCTTATCTCAAGGAACAGAACAAAAAGAAAAGTAGGAAACTTTTAAAAAAACAGCAAAGTCTAAAAAATGTAGACAAAAAAACAGTAAAAACATGGGTAGGTGCTCTCATAGATAGGTTTATAGACAACGGGACTATAAAAGATGAGAGTATATCCGATGAAAGCCCAGAAGAACAACGAAAAGCATTGAGGGAGGTGTTAGATCCTGATAATAAACTTAATGAACTTGACTTTACAAAAAAATTAAGGGATGAGTTTGTTGCCGGATTGACAGAAGACGAATTATACACTGAACAAAGTGCTTTAATACAAGATTTAGCTGCTAAATTGGATGGGGGCAATTTAGTGATTATCAATGACAAACATAACCAAGAAGAACCATTTCTTTATGCCTCTTTGTTGATGGATCGTGCCGAGCAACCAGGAACTTTGATGATTGAAGGACCTTTGACACTCAATGAATGGGATGATGCAGAGTTTGACACCAAGATAGACGAATGGAGCCGAACAGCCTGGAACAACCTTTATCAGGCAGAAGTAGTGAAGAAAGCTAGGGAACTGGGCTGGAAAGTAGTATCAGTGGACATGATGAGTGAACGAGATCCCAATAATCACAAAATCAACAAACATTCGAGTAGGCAAAAGTACATCGGAGGCATGATAAAATCTGTAATGGACAGCCCACAAAACCCCCATGGGAAAGTACTTGTAATTGGTACTGGTCATATCGCTGGTAATGAATTCTTTTCGGGAGGACTGGATAAATGGGCAAATCGAACAGTGGAAAAAGACCCACGTCTGGATGATATAGATAGAGCACAAGTTTGGGTCATGAATAAAGATGAATCTAAACCACAAAACCCTAAATACAACGTAAATATGGAGGTTCATCGTCAAAAAACCTTAGATGAGTTATATATAGTAATAGACACCAATATTGATGAACAGGTGGATGCCATGATCAAGGGGAAAGATCAAACAAACCCAAGTAACACTCCAAATAAAAAAACGGTCACTATTCACAGCAGAAGACTCTTCAACAAATTAAAAGCGCTTCAAGAAGACGAGGGTAGTGTGGCATATTTCACGGATAGTGCAAACAAAACTTGGAGATCGGAGTACAGTTACGCTCCCTTTGCCAAACTCAATGAACAGCGGACATATACATTGACAGATGTAACTAATGAGAAGCTAAGCTTTTACTATCCACCATCAGAGGATGAGCCCTCTGATACAATTCAAACAAGTATTGATAGTCAACCTAATGCCTCTGAACAGGTAAGCACTGACCAATCACCACTGCTTAACCTTGACACGGTTCAAAGCATAGCGACGTTCTATAATCAGCAAAAAAACTTGGTAGATAGTAGCAACCGAACAAGTTTGGAAACATTTATTAGCACCGCAACGGAGATCAATGAACGAACGATACAATTACGGGGCAATCAAACTAACGACAGCCAAGCTCAAGCATCTCTTGATGATTTAATAGTTAGCATTGCCCTGGACATATCAAAAGCCAGACAAGATTTAAAATCGTTGCCTAATCAATAAACCAAACCCGTGGTATTTTTTATGAAACTCCTAAAACACTCAAACGATGGATAGACGACTGTCTCAAATAAGACAAAAACAAAATAAAGCTACGATGGATGCCGATGGTATCATTGGCAAACGCAAGTCGGGCGCAAGGAAAAAAGAAATCACCCTTGATGATGCAAGCCCTGCATCAGTATCTGATACAACCTCAGGCTTTAATAATACCGTTGACACGCTTTTGGCGGCTGGTACTGCCCCTTCCGATATGATAAAAACCTTGGACAACCTCGTGCCCAGAAGCGAAACGGAGGCGGAGATAAAAGAGGGAGCAAAACGCTACTGGAGCTTGGTAGAACAGTTTCATGAACTGTATGGGGTCTACCCTTGGGAGGTGGTGCATACCTTGCACCCCAAAGATCGGATTGGCGTCAACAATAGCGGATCGACCAAGCCGAACGATCCTTCTACCCAAGAAGATCCCTATGTTCGGAAACAACGCGAACTGAAAGCCTCTACTGGCGTGCAGTTTTCGGAAAAAGATATTAAGACCGTTGAAACCTTGGTAAAGCAAGCTAAGGCAAAGGGACAGGTAGCAAGCAATCATGAGCAATTTATAGCCGAGGCATTAGAGGGGGGGCATATCAACCCTAGAGAGGCATCTGCCGCCCGATTTATGTTGAGGTATATGGATAGCCTGCGCATTGTGGGCAATGAAATACGCACCATATACAACCAATTGGATGTGTCTAATGAAGTAGGGCTGCAACAAGGAGTACAAGCCCTTTCTTCATTTATAGGCGAAGAACTCCTTAATAACTTTATAGGAAATAGAGTGAATGGGCTCAGGACTGGAGGTGTTTACAATACTTGGACTAATTTGGATCAGTTAACGGCTTATTTAAACAGAGCCATCGAAACCTTCGAGAACGCCTTTAATGCCGCTATTGAATCTGGGAAGCCAGGCAGGCTATTCAGGCTAGTTCAAATACTCAACGCGAATGAGTGGAACATCGAAAAATATATTGGACTTCTTCAACGGGCTCAATTCAATATTTACGATACGTCTACCCCGTTTGGGTTTCTGGCAAACGCCCTTTATGAGTCACCCACTTCTCAGGGAGGAAAGGGAGGCGATGGACAAGCCGCGCTAAAAGCCGCCTTAGACACGCTATACACCCAAAAACACCTACCCTCACGCTTTACGGAAGAACAAATAATTGATTACGATTATACCCATACAGCAGACGACTTCAAGCACTGGCTTCGTGACAATGGCTATACACACAGGGTTATAAAACAAGCGGTGGCCGCCGAAAGGTCTTATTCAAGTATAGCCGACGCAAAACCTATTACAGATCAAGACATTGATAAATTGTTGAAAAGCTATGAAGTACTTGAATGATAATGGCTTGGAAAGTAAAGTCATCTGTTTATCTGACTAGAGCTATTTAAAGTATAGCAGATCATACATAGGGGCTAAATGAGTAATACAGTATCAAACAATAATTAGTGAATGTTGAGTTTCGGCTTAACATCTGTAGATGTTTGCTCTTCAGTAGACAATATTGTTGAAATCATTCATTGGTATTCGCGATTCATTATTTATTTAGCTCCTAAATTATCAGAATGTTCCATTTATCTAGCACTATTTGAGTAATTAGTAAATCACCCAATAAAACAGTTATTGTCTGATTCTAAAACTCAGAAATTTCTTCAAACCTTAAGACCCAATGAAAAAGGGCTGGTAGAGACCCTTTTGGAATTGGACTCACCTGAGTAACAAAGTTATATGGAGACACGACGTGTAGTAGAACTGGAACTACATCAAGAATTGAAGGGTAAAAGCATTGAGGAACAAAAGAAGTTTGTCGAGATAAAAGATAAACAACCAAGTGGAAAAGGCAAGAAAAAAAAGGAATAAAGTCCCCAAATAATCTACTTGGGGGTCATTAGTAACTAAAGAACCCATTTTTAGGTAGATGCTTTGCATTGAGGTGAGATGTCAAAAACTGCTGTCGGTTCAAGAAAAAAACAGGCAGCAGTGCTCAACATAACAAGTCGAAGATAGCCAATTGAAGAGACGCCAAAATGCCCAATGTAAACTAGTCAACACAGTTTTTATTGTAATAATCTACCACTTGCGAAACTTTACGTATTTGCTTTTTTTTGATTTTTTCTTGGAGACTAGGGCAGTTAGCAAAATATTTGGCTAAAGTCTTTCTTTTTAAGCCGAATAACCCCTGAGTGGCTCTAATGAAAAATTGATCCTTCTCTTTTCTAAACAAGTCCATCCAAGACGAACCAGCTTCGCCTTGCTCCCACCACTCCAAGTAATAATGGCTTAGTTTTCCTTTACTAATTACCCGCAAAAAATACCTTTCTCCGTTTTTAGGGTCAATGTCATATTGGGGATTTATTAGAGTCATCCCTCGCGACGATTGGCTCAGCCAAAACCCTTCGTAGTTGGTGTTGTTCACATTAAAAGCAGCAACATCAGCCCTTTTATACTTTTTTCGCTTTCCTTTTGTATTAGTAAATCGAATCTTTTTATAATATCGGGGGGGCACTTTGCGCTGATTTACATGTTTTACTTTACCATATAGGGTGTCGCCAGAATTAAGTACTATATAGTCCAATAAATGGCTGGTTTGCGCCTTTAAAGTTAAGAAGGGCAACAATAATAAGGTAGTAACGATGGTGAAAGTCTTGATGATTTGCATAATGATAATATACTCTGGTACTAAATCAATTTCAATTTCTGATGATTATAAAAAATAGAACATCGTTCGCTTTTTGAGTTCCGATGCCTACCAGAACCTCAGCTACGCGATAGTTAGCCTTTGTCAAAACTCGGCACAGCAAAGCTGTAGCCATCAGTTTTTAAGAGAAATCAGGTGGCAAAAGAAACCAAAGCCGTTGCTCAACCCTGATTCATCAGGGCAGTTTTACTGCGTTGAATTTCTAAATCTCGAACTCAGCCCTTAACTTAACCGCTGGATAGAGTAATTGTTGTGCTCTCTGTAGTATACAATAACATACGTTCTTCTGAACACACGCCCTGTTTCTTTATAACAAGTTGACTTGTTCATACACAATCTGGAGGGAGCTTCTTTGGCAGCAAATCAGGACAGACATTTTCTAAAACTACTCAAAGGCATCAAATTCAGATATTTTATTTTTTGTAAACTAGGGTAAGCCCAGTGTCTTCTTGTCTTTATTACAAAACAAGTAAGTTTATTAAATATGCGATGCTACTAGCAATACTCCGCAGTGATTTTAGTCAAAGTTGTTTGCTGGTTCTCAGTTATTTACGAATTTAAAAACTATTTAATTGGGTGTTTGGGCGTAAAACCGACACACTTTTAAAAATAAATTGAGTAAGCAATCTTAATATAAAATACTGGTTTACAGCATTTAACAAAGGTAAACATTTACTCGAATCAGCTATCGACTATCGACTAAATACTATGGACTATTGACTAGATAAGTAAAGGCATAATTATTGAAAACAATAATCCATCAAGTAGCATTTCAACACTATTTATCGTGTTGATTATCAGGATAGTGACATTAAGAAGAGAATATGAAATTAGTAAGACAATATATAAATATTTTACCCATCATTTTGTTAAGTTTTATGTTCACTCTTTCGTCGTGTGACGCTACTAAAGAGCAAGATGTGACTCCAGTGGCTTTGGACGGCACCTGGCAATTGATAGGCTACCAAGGTGCTGCCGGAAAACTTGAACAAAACACTGAAAATATTAACGAAAACCCTATCATTGCTTTTAAGCAAGGTGATTATGGTGGGTCTACCCTACACAATGCCTACACAGGCAGCTATACTCTTATCAATAGCCAGTATTTAGTACTGACTACTCCAGTAAGTACCCTTACTACCGAATCGCAATGGGGTGTAAAGTTTCTGGAGAGTTTGCCTCAAGCTGAAAATTACAACATAGACAATCAATTATTGTATATGACTTTAAAGGGTGGTGAGGTTCGTATGGTATTTCAGAAAATGAAATAAAAAGCAGGCTAAAACTATGTGGGTTATACCAGTCCGCAGCTATTTGGTCGTATGGTGGTTACTTTCTTACTTTAAATGTTTTAAATTTATTTTGCTTATTTGAATTATCTTCAATTTACTGTCTATCTCTAAATGCTGCGAACTGGATTAATTGGGTCTTGGTTGCATAAAAACTCCCTGTTTTTGGTTTACAGTCTATTTACAGGACGAAAACCTGGCAATCAAATTATTTACGAACACGTCGTTCCATTTTAATATCCTGAAGTTCGTCTTCCAAACGCGAAAAAGCCGATTTTAACTCTTGCAGTGAAGTAACACTATCATCAGGCATATCACGACTAATATAAGCAGCAAACTTCCAAATCTCTACTACTTCGTCAGCGGATACCTCATAAGGCTGATAAGCAATGTTAGACGATTTTAACAAAAATGTACCTCTTTCGGTAATTTTGTTGTATACCTTCTTAAGTACTACTCCATCATTTTTTGCCACTACTACACAAGTTTGCCCTTCTTGTACTTCATTCCAGTTTGCTACATATTCGCCAATAACAATAGACTCTGGCAATAACGGTAACATAGACTCTCCGGCAATTTCAAAGGCACGGTAAGTTCTACCTTCAGGTAAGAATGGTAATTGATACTTGGGCAAATCTTTCAAATACTCTGCATCTGCATACCCTTTGGTATATCCAGCAGCAGCTTTTTCGGGCACCAACTCAATATTTTCATTGTTTTCGCGGTCAGTGGTAATAGTTAGAATGCGTAAATTCTCGGCAGAAGCATATTTTTTCACTTCTTTTTGTTGCTGAAGATCTACATCTCCCAAAGTTGCTAATTCGACATTTAGCAATTGATCTAATGTAATGTTAAAATACTGAGCAATCCTATTCATCACTACCAACTTAGGCTCAGCGCGTCCATCTTCATACGAAGAAATAGCACTACGAGTAATACCAAGTGCATTTGCAAGGTTTTCCTGAGTTTGCTTTCCATTGCGTTCTCTCAGGTGTTTTAAATTTTTGCTCAAAAACATATCAAAAAAATGTTAAAAATATTGGCTAATAATTTTCCTATTCGGTATATTTGCTAACAAATTTAGCAAGCTAATCGGTCATTTGCAAGGTTTAAACGCTAAAATTATTAACAATCAACCACTTACAATGAGCAAAGCATAAAAGTTTGTCAAAAAAAATAATTTAAAGTCAGTCAGATAAGAAAAATACTACGGGTTTATGAAAAAAAATTAAATAAAAATATCTGAGGTCATGATTACAGCACAACAAACAGCGAAACCAAAGACAACACAACGAACACGAAAAACTCAGCAAAAGAAAACTACTAGAAAAACCAGTATGGCAAAAAAAAGTGTAACACCTAAAAAGAAAACTCCCCCTGTCACTACTATTGACATGGCAGATGTGTTTACTTCAGGGGCTACCAAGAGCATAGTATTGTTGCTGATTATTTCGTTTAATGTGGTTGTATTACGCAACAGCTTTTTACTATCGGCTCCGCCGATGGGTTTTTCGGGTGACATCAAAATAGATGCATTGCTATATGGCTTAGCCATTAGTGTCTTGATGGTGATTATCTTATTTCACGAAGATCAATGGAAAAATGCTTTTTGTCCGGGCGCCATTACTCTATATGCCGATACCTTAATTCTGATTCTGTATATGAAGTGGTTTGAGTTTATACTAGGCAAGTGGCTGTCTATGTGGCTATTGAGTGGTTTGCTCATAGCAATGCCGGTAATGGGTTTGTTTATTATGGTAATAATGCTAAAAAAATAACACTGTCTTATTATAATACCTCAGGGAGGTCATTGCCGCAAGGGTTGAAACCTGTCAATAAATTATGAACGATTTGATTTATATTTATTGGCAGGTTTATTTAATTTCAAATGTGCTGAATCATATCAATGCTGGTCAAGCTACTTATTAGTCAGAATTAGTTCACAACTTACTTTTTACAATCCGATGAAATTACCCTTTAAAAACAACCTTTTCTATAACTTAAAATCTACACTTCATCACGAAGAAGAGCTTGAAGAGCCATCGAACCATTATAATGACAATGAGGAAACTCTAGAAACACCTTTAAATACACTGCAGGAACCAGCTATAGAGTACGGCAGGTATAATCCTCCTGATACGCAGGTAGTGATTCAAAAAATAGAGATTAACCAAGCAAATGAAATAAATGAAGATGCCCCTAAAAAACCCAAAGTAGTCTGGGGCAATACCGAAAGTCCTGCTAAAATAAAACTAAAGTTTACTACAGTGCCAGCCCCTCAATCTCTTGAGGAATTGGCGTTTTTCAGGGTTGATTTAATGCGTTCCTTGTCTGATAAAGACTTTACTTTTGTTAATGCATTAGCAAAGTTTAAAGACTCAGGTTCAGCACGTAACTACCGTAACAAAACAGTTGTACTACCGCCTGATTTGGAAGATGGCGCTTATTTTTTACGCATCATTGCTTTAGATGAGGAGGAGTTTCCGCTTAATATAGAGGAGGAGGCTTTGCAAGAAGAATTGGTACACACTCAAAAAATAAGCAGTGATACTGACACTTTTTTCTTTACTCAAGTACAAGAAAATATTTGCTCTATAGAAAATTTAATGTTTAGCGATGGCTCCCCAAATGAGCTGCCACCAGCCAATGAGGTAACCAGTTCGCTCAAACATTGGTTATATGCTTTTATCAAGCTAAGGTTGCAAAACATTATTGAGGCTACTCCTGTAACTGGTACTACTGGATTTCGGTTACAAACCAGTCGAGGCGAATGCTTAGAAAGCATTTATGAGACAATTCTAAAACCTGCCAATAAGGCGTTAAAAGTTCAATTGCCCGAAAAACTGGCTATCATAGAACAGTGTATGCTTGCCAACCCTGAACAGGTAGACCCATTGTTGATTGACGTTAAAAACTATGGACCACTACGCGAGGGAGCCATTACCCTTACCGAAGTAGCTGAAGGAGAAAATGATTGGATTCCAGCCTCGTTCAGAGTAAAACGTGCCGAAGTATTTGCTGCCATTCGTACTAGTGCTACTGATAATAAAGGGATATGGGAAACATTTGCAATATATAACCATATTGAACTCATAAGAGATTATGTAGAAGAGTATGAGCACTGGCTAAACAAGGTGTTGCGCAAGCTCAAAAAAATAGAAGAGCTAGAACCTGAAGAACAAGAGGATGTATATGAAATGCTGCAAGTAGTGCAAAACCTCGAGTTGATTCAAGCAAGAACGCTTTTACCTAATCAAAAAATCGGGACAGTATTTTTACAATCTCCACTACACCCCTTACGAATGATATGGAGCCTTAACCTTTGGAATTGGTACCAGGAATGGGAAGAGGAATTACTAACTCTGGAAGAAGGACATGCCACTTGGGTAGAAGCTATGCAAGAGTACCTGGAACTGATGATGCCCCAAAACAATCCTTTGTTGATGAGCATAGAAGATAAGGTGTATCAATATACAGGAGAGCTTGCGCACGGATGGGGAATATACACTCCAGCAAACCAAGCAACCAAAGCAGCCACTGAGCTCAACACGCAACCTCATCTCTTGAGGTATTGGCAGGAAGTATTTAACCTTGCTCCTATTTACAATTCATCGGCTCTAAATGCTGAAGAAATTATTGGGCAAATTCAGAGCTATCTGGTGCGTTACCCAGAGAAAAAAGAACTTTTAATCAATGTATTGAATGCAGATACTGGACAGTCGTTGGCTGAAGCTATTTACTGGCTTGCTAACCAACCCGAAACTCAGGATTTGCAATATACTCTACTCCTATTTGCCAACGATCAGGCATTGGGTAAAGCCGGCAATGCTTTTGAACTACTTGCCGCTGAAACTCCTGAGCTATTTGAGCAAGTAAAGGTGGGTGTAGCAAACATTGAAGAATTTTTCAAAACCCCTGAAGAGTTTAGCAGCGATCTCACTTTTTTGGTACAACCATTCAGCGCTCAACCTATTTTATTAGCCTCTGATTTTGACAAAGCCGCACCTACTCAATTACAGGAGGGACTGCTGCAGACTCCTTCGTTGCTTACTCAGGTAAACGGACAAATCAAGGTAAGCCGATGGGTAACTTCTATGGCTCATTTTATCAACGAAGATGCCTCTGAAGATGTGCTTTACCTACATAAAGGCTTTGAACTTTGGCAACAACTGGCAGTAACTAACCTTGCCGGAAAAGTATCAGGTGCTACCCCTGCTACCCAACTAGTGCTCACTTTACCTCAAAAAGTATTATTTGACAAAGCCAGTGAAGCTTCGGAATGGGTCATAGTCAAAGACACTCATATTACCCCAGACTTGTTTGATTTTTCGCCTAATAAACATCAATTGCCCCAACTTGTAGCTCAAGATATAAGCAGTGGCATAGTAGTTACCAAGCAAATAGGTAGCCCTTTGGAAACTATAGATTTCCAATTACGCGATATTGGGCACAATTGGTCTAATTCGCAAGAACGCCTTGAAAAAATGGCAGAACACCTCGAAGTCAGTGGTTTTCCTTGGTTTGACATGCCTCAACAAGCCACAGACATGGCGTTGACTAAGATGTTGTTAGAAAAATTTGATTTTCTGAACGATCATTTCATTATACCTGTAGGCAAACACCCTCAGTGGTTTCCCAGCGAACATCAGGCAAACCTATTGCTGGTAGCCATGGATACCAACAAACATAATATATGGGTACAAATGATTGGGGTAGCCTCTGGTGACAACTTGACTGAAGATGAAATGAAGGGGATCAAACAACAAATAAAACGAGACATTGACAACACCTACAAAGCCCTGATGTATTATTTCAAACCTTCGTTACTGTTTCCTCATAGAGCCACACTTATACACGAACTTAGGTGTTTTTTGAGCTTTTATATCAAACGAGCTATTCGTTATCAAAGCCTTGATTTTGTGGTGGCAGAGCGTTATCAGCAATTTTTAAATGAACTGGAAGCTGGTTATGATGTGATTACGGGCAAGCTTGGAATTATTTATGACCATGTAGGTTTTGGACAGATAGATAAAAAGCAAGAAGAAAATGATTGGTTATTTTTTGAGGTAGGCAGCCGTTTTGTACAAGCACTTTTGCAGAATATTTAGATGAGGGTAAATTTTAAATAGTATCTTTGGTAAGATTGTAATTACTTAATCTTTCATTTAAACATTACATTTTATGAAAAAACTATTGATAGCATTCGCAATGGTGGGCTTTTTGGCTGCCTGTGGGGGAAACAAAAAAGGTGAAAACACCGAAAATTCAGCGGATACAAGTGCCAGTGTTAATACTGACAGTGCTAATACTGACAATAAAACCGACGAAACAACATCAACTAACACTGCTGATGCACCATTGAGCAAAGATTTGGTGGGTAAAGCCAAAGAATATGGTTCAGAAGAAGAAGTGACAGCAGAAACCGACAAAAGCAAGATTATCCGTTACCGTTCTAAAAATTATGCTAAGGAGTTTCCCAAGGCATTGTTCGAAGCCAAAAACCTACAGGTACTAGTACTGCAGAGTTTGAGCAGCTCTGAGTTACCCAATGAAATCAAGAATTTCAAAAACCTTACCTGTATAGTGTTAGATGGCGCTAAAATAGAGAAACTGCCAGAAGGAATAGGAGAACTCAAAAACCTGAAAACAATCTCGTTGACTTCTTGTCGAAAACTGGATATTCAACAAGTACTGAATGTACTAAAAAACTGCCCTCAACTGGAGAATTTGAGTTTGTCTTATATACCATTTGAAACAATGCCTGCGACCATTGGGGAATTAAAAAACCTGAAACATTTAAGAATTAAAAACAACAACTTTAAAACTTTACCTGATGAGTTTTATACACTTAGCAACCTTGAGTATTTGAGTATTAGCAGCAAAAAGGACACTCCTTATAACTATGAAGATATTTTCAAAAAACTAAAGCAACTGCCTGCCCTTACCAAACTGTTTATCCCTTTCGCAGGTTTAAAAGCCCTACCTGATGTAATGAAAGAATATCCAGCACTGAATAAAGTTGTGTGGAAAGAATCGGACTGGAAAAACGCCCAGGAACAAGCGGAACAATGGAGCGCCAAGTTTCCTAATTTTACAGTAAGCATTAATACATCAAGTACCCCTTTGTATTATATGTATTAACAAGCCACACCATTTTGAAATCGCCCACACCACTTCAAAATGGTGTAGGTGATTTCAATACCATTTAATAATCAAATCTGGTAATTTCGGCAGTTTTTAAGTCTAATTCGTACACATCACCCATGCTAAAATATGCCTTATGTTTAGTTACCGTTATATTATTCCATTGATTACCTATCACATCTTTTACTGTTTTTTTAATCAAATTTCCATTCATGGGATTCATTTTTTCAATAAGCATCTGCCCTGTTTCTTTGAGGTATTGTATGATTAATAAATTGCCCTTGTGTAAGATATGATACACTTCGCCATCTTTCGTTTTTTTATTGTATAAGTTGGTGCTACGCAAAGGATAACGCCAAGCCACCATTCCTGTGTGATGGTTTATACCCCAAAGCTCATTTTTATTGTTTCCTCTGGTTTTTCGAGTAAAGGCAATTACCAGGTTTTTACGCCCAACCATTGGTGTCAGACTGTAGTCTATTTCCTTAGCCAACTCTCTTATTTTTCCTGATAACATGTCTACCTTCAGCAATACACTCCGTGAACCACTCAATGCACTTAAATACAGGGCTGTTTGATGTTTAATATGCCTTAGATTTTTTATATCATAAGGAAGTAATACTCTGGAAGGTAAAACTTTATCCCACTTCTTAGTACCACTATCTATGTCCCAACATTGTATATGGGTACCCTCAGGCATCAAGTATACATGCGTGCCTATGTTATCAAACACCATGGGCATGTTTACCCTGTATACTTTACCGCTGTCTATCTCGCGATGGGGCGTAGGAGTAAATAAACGCATAGGCATCAAAGTAATTGGATTAATTACTACAACACTTGCCGAAACATCCATCTTATCTTCTGCCTGATCACTTAGTACAACTTTATCTTTCACTACATAAAAACCTACTCCTTTTGCTTTAGGGGTTTCAAGGCGATTTTTTCGTAATATATTGCCATTCAAGGCATTTACTGAGTATAAAATCCGATCTTCGGTAAGTAATATCAATTTTCGTTGTACCAACGCCATACAGTTAGAGCATTCTGGCGATAGTTGGTCCCTTAACCTTAAGCTCCATACTTTTTCACCACTATTGCGCTTAAGGGCATACACAAAATCTTTCACAAGAATGTATACATGCTCACGATCATAGGTAGTTTTCAGGTAATTGTGTCCATCTTTGTATAAGGTGTTAAGGTTGGTTTCCCATTGGGTAACCTGGTTAGCAGCTGACCGATAAGCTAAATGTATTTCATACTGATTTTCAGCATTTTTACGGTGCTTAATATCTTTTTTCACACTGACTACCAATACATCAGACATCGTAAGCGTAGGACTGTCTACCAAGGGCATAGTGCGTAATACCACTTTGGGAGAAACACCTGAAATACTCCCTATTCTTTTAGTAAGGTCTGAGAAAGAAAGCTTATCCTGGGTAAAAAACCAGCCTAATAAAAGTAATACAATCACGGATATGCCAAGGTTGACCATACCTGAACAACCTCTCCTTCCAACTTCATCTGCCATTTTTGTAAGTTTGTTTTGTTTCTACAAATGTAATCAATAAATTATTGATTCATAATAACCTTTTTGCGGAGCAAAAGCAATATTTTAAGATTGAAACAAGTCATAGGATTTTATCGCAAAACCGCCTGGACACTGCTTGTACTGGGCATTTGGATCGTGATAGGGTATTGTATACGTCTGGCACGCCCCCACCCACATACTACCCATTTGGTTATAAACATGTTGGCTTTGGGTGGTTCTCCTATTGGCATCGCATTATGGATGTTTAGAAACTTAAAAAAAGAGAAACGCCGCAAATAAATCTTAAACATAAAAAAACTGTGGACCTTGCCTACACAATACCCACAGCTAAAACTTTTTATATCCAACCCCAAGGTTTACTCTTCTACCAAGTCACTTTTTACTTTCTTGATCATTTCCTGAATGTGGGCTTTAGCCCCAAACAGCTTATCAAATGCTGCGACCACCTGTTGGTCTTTGTCCAACAAGTAAGTAATACGTTTGGATACTCCTACCAATGGCATAGTTGCCTTAAAAGCTTTAGTCACTGTTCCTTTAGTATCAGCCAATAACTCAAACGGCAGATTGTGTTTTTCCTTAAACTTTAGGTGTGTCTCTATATCATCACGGCTAACCCCTAATACATCTATGTCAAACTGTTTGAAAAACTCAATATTATCACGAAAGTCGCAGGCTTCAGCAGTACAACCAGGGGTAAAATCTTTTGGATAAAAGTAAATAATACAAGGTTTACCCTTGCGATTATTGTACAAATTAAAATCCTCCCCAGTGGTAGAGGGTAAGGTAAAATCAGGTGCTTTGTCTCCTACTTTTAAAGCCATTCTTCTAGTATTTTAAATAAATTGAATATTAAGGAAAATCTTGTAATTGCTACTTGGTGTGCAGTACAACATTATGAGTAAAAATCACACAAAATCACACAAAATCAATAATAGTATTATTCTACTAAAGTACACAATTGCTTATTCAATAACTATTGAATGGCAAGCATGGTTATTATTTTGTTTGTTTTTGTATAAAAAAACTTCAATCACCTATCAAACACTACGCACTAAAAGTTTTTTTTATTATCTTAAGAATACGTTGGCAAACAGTAGGCAAGGAATAGCCAAAAAAATCTTATTTTTTATTAAGGGGTTTATATTTTTTACTTGTCGTATGTATATAGTAAGTACCAAGCTTGATGTATGTTTTATACATTAAATATGGGCACATATACTATCCCTTGCTAAATTTACTGTTTACATTATCAAATCAAAAAACACATGAACAACAAAGTATTTAAAAGCGTTGTCAGTGGGTTTATACTATGTTTGATTTATCAAACAAGTTTTGCTCAGTTTGGCTTCAACATGGGTTATACTTACTCAAAACCTATGGAAGAAATGGCAAGCACCATCAGGAAGATGCACGGTTTTAACCTAGAGCTTATCTATAAGATTCCCAAGTCACCTTTTAGCGTCGGTTTAGACTTGGGCTTATCAGGCTATGGTAACCGCAAACTAGACAATTTTACGGTTGTACAAGATGAGCAAATACAAGGTACCTATGACCTTACCATCAACAATTACGTATGTGATGCCTTCATTACAGGGAGAGTCGATTTATTATCTAAAGGAATCATCAGACCCTATATAAGTGCTCGTATTGGAGTGCAAGAATACCATACCGACTACATTCTTGAAAACCCCAATATACAACACACTACAGAGTGTCCCGACCCAGTAGAAGAGGGCACAGTATTGCGCGATGTAGCTATGGCCGCAGGGTTTGGTTTTGGGGTAAGAATAGATATGGGGCAAATATTTAAGCTGGGAATGGGCAATAATCGCTTATTTCTTAATATAGAGTCTACTTATTTGAGCGGAGGCACAGTACGCTATATGAGTTTAAATGCACCAGCCAATGTTGTTCCCAGCAATACGGACATGCCTGGACTAGCCCCTGGGGTAAGTACAATTACCCATCCTTACCACACAGGCAAGGTATACCAGTCAAAGATTTCAATGACCAACCTTAGGATAGGAATGGGAGTCCATTTCTAAAACTTTATGTTTTTGACCAATGCTTATCCCTACCTTATCACATATCAGGCAGGGATTTTTTTATCTTCAACGGCAACCACCATAATCTTTGTACATTTGTTCATACACTCACTCTGTGTTTAATCATAAACAAAACAACAAAGATGAACATTCCAGATATAACAAATGAACAAACTCTTAAAGAGTTTTTAGACGAAGCAGCAGATAAGTACAATCAACCCGGCTTTATCGAGAATGATCCTATCTCTATTCCTCATTTATTTAGCAAAAAACAAGACATTGAGATTACGGGGTTTTGGGCAGCTGTACTTGCATGGGGCAATAGAACCACTATCATAAAAAAATGTAAAGAATTGGTAGAACTGATGGATGACGACCCACATAACTTTATACTCAACCACGAAGAGTCAGACCTAAAGGCATTTTTATCATTTAAACATCGTACTTTCAATGCTACTGACACGCTCTATTTTATTCATTTTTTTAAGCATTTTTACCAGAAAAATCCCTCTTTGGAAGAGGCTTTTACCCAAAATTTTACTCCAGAGATGTCCCACGTAGAACAAGCCCTCACAGATTTTCATGAATTGTTTTTTAGCCTGAAAGAATACCCAGAGCGTACTCGTAAGCATATAGCTACCCCCGCTCGAAAATCGGCTTGCAAACGCATCAATATGTTTTTGAGATGGATGGTAAGAAAAGATACTAAAGGGGTTGACTTTGGGATTTGGAGCAAAATTAACCCTAGCCAGTTGATATGCCCTTGCGATGTACACGTAGAGCGGGTGGCAAGAAAGCTAAATTTATTGGAAAGAAAACAGATGAATTGGCAAACAGCTCTTGAGCTTACCCAAAACTTACGAAAATTCAACGCCCAAGATCCTGTCAAATACGATTTTGCACTATTTGGTCTAGGCGTTGATCACAAAATGTAGTATAAGCAACTATGCGTCTATTTCGCGGGGTTGCCACTTAGCAGGATCTCGCCGCCATTCATGCAACGAAGCCATAATTTTTTCGCTCAAATCGTGGCGGTGAGAAAATTCTACCACCAATGTAGTGTAGTTGCTCAATGTATTAAACTTGAGATCAGCATCGGCCATATTTTGCTCCATTACGTCAAACCCATAGGTAAACATCGCCACTATCCCCAATACCTCTACACCTGCTTCACGCAATGCTTCTACTGCTTTGATAGAGCTACCTCCGGTAGATAATACATCTTCTATGACTACTACTTTTTGACCTTTGGTAAGCTTACCTTCTACCAGGTTCTCTTTACCATGTCCTTTAGCTTTTGAGCGCACATACAAAAATGGCAGCTCAAGCTCATCGGCAATCATAGCTCCTTGAGGAATGCCTGCTGTAGCCACACCAGCAATGGCTTCTACAGTAGGATATTCCTTTTTTATCAATTGTATAAATTCTGATTTGATAAATTTGCGTACTTTAGGAAAAGACAATGTCAGACGACCATCGCAATATATAGGAGAATACCAACCTGAACTCCAGCGAAAAGGTTGATCGGGGCGTACCTGAACTGCTTCTACTTCGAGTAACATAGCAGCTACTGTTTCCGCTATATTTTTCTGGTTAGACATCATATATTTTAGTGTGTTTTAAAGTTTCAAAAGATTAACAGAATTAATAGTTTAACTCATTAAATATTAACAAATTAATAACACAAAGTTAAGTAAAGATTATGGATATATTTATACACGACAAGCATATTTCAATTTATAAAAACGACGATGCAGACAATGTTGAACTTTATAGCCAAGTAATTGATTTCAGTCAGGAAAAAACCACTTTACCTGCAAAACTTAATGCACAAGTAGTATTTAAGTGTCCCGGTTTAGAAACAATCAAACAGTTTATTCAAGGCCTTGTAGACCAACACTATCCACCCCTCAAGCATTGTGTCATTTTAGCCAATGATAAAAAAGCCTGTAAAAAGGCCATCAAGTCTTTGTTTTACACCTTAAAGGCGGCAGGGGGGCTAGTCACCAACCAAAGTAATCAGTACTTACTCATTTATCGCCTGGCAAAGTGGGACTTACCTAAGGGGAAAGCTGAAAAAGGAGAAACCAGTAAAATAACTGCCTTACGAGAAGTGGAAGAAGAATGTAACATCAACGTGAAAATTGAGCACTTTATATGCGCCACCTGGCACTATTACCCACAAAAAGGCAAACAAATACTTAAGAAAACCGATTGGTACACCATGCAATGCATTGATGACAGTCACTTGAAACCACAAACAATAGAAGATATAGAAAAAGTAGAATGGATGGATGATGAGCAGCTGCCACAAGCGTTAAATAACAGCTATAACTCTATAGTGTTTGTATTTGAGCAATACTTCAACCAAATGAAGTAAGAACTATAAATGAAGGCTAAATAGGTCGAAGTACTGGTAAACGTCCTTGTCAAACTTATCATTGAATTTAACCCAGGAAACTGATGATTGATTCAAGGTGATTTCTACTTTTTGAATATACTGGTCGAGCAACTTGTAGATACTAGAGTCAGGCATAATATTTCCGGTCAAATTAACAATGCTTTTGTCAGGAAAGTACCTTAACTCATCTATTACCAACAGCACATAGTATAAAAAGTCTTGTTCTGTTTTATAAGCAAATACATTACAAAACTCTAGCTGGTCATCTTTGAGTATACTCAAAGTAAGATATTCACTTTCTACATGCAAAAAAAGTTGTGCCAACCCAGAAGGACCTGATTGTCTTTGTTGCTTCAGGCCTTTGAGCAATGAAGCAGTTTGATGTACAAAGCTCATCTTTTCAGACAAAGCATAAATGTTTTCAAACCAAGCAACCAACTCGGTTTCTACCAAAAACACATTCATTATATTCAAATTTTCGATCTCCGAGTAGCAGATTGTTTGGTCAATGGTTACATCGGTTAAGTGCTTTAGGTATTTTACCGCTTCATCTTCTTCAAACAATGCCTGGGGGACTAAAGTAAAAGCTTTGCCACGATAAGCTATTTTAATTTCGTTCCAACGGTAAGCTTTTAAAAACAAATGATTGTCATATATCCAGTTTAGGTGAGAAGTCAACTGGTTATGAGAGAGGTTTACATAGAAGCTATAATGCTCTAGTATAAGGCAGCGATTAGTTTGGGTATCTATTACACATATTTCCAACCCGTCTTGCCCTATCGACAAGTACAAATTGTAATTTCCTAATGCTTGTATATCAAAGGCATCATCCTGGAAACTTACTTCTCTGATAGATAATTTGTCTGTTGCGTCCAAGGTAGTGAGGAAGTTGAGGGTTTATAAAGAAATATAGTATTAGCGTTCCAGTAAAATGGTCAAGAGCCATGCTACTTCACAGTAACACAGCTCTTTACCACAATTGTTAAATCTTATTGCTTTGATAGCTTATTGCCAGTTACCAGCTGTACTAGGCTCATCTTTTGAACCCACCTTCAGAGGTTTTTCTTTCAAGATGGTAAGTTTATCCTCTACATCTTTCATAATTGTCTGGTAGTCTGTCATTTTCTCATCCCAAGGAGCAAGTCGGGTTTGATATTTTTTAAACTTTTCTACCAACTCTTGATACTCTGCACTTGATTTCTTGTCAGCTTCTTCCAGAGCTCTCATACGTTTGCGAATGGCTTTAGCATCGTCATCTAAGATTTTCTTTCGCTCATTCTTTACATACAGCATATTGTCGACCAACGTCTTCTTCTTTTGCTCTAAGGCTTCTATTCTATCTTTAATCGGTACACGTTTGGCAGGATCAAACTCTCCTCCACGTTTAGGGTTGATAGGAGCCGCATCTTTTACCTCAAAAACAGGAACCAATACACCACCTTTGCGAATAGTATCAGCAAACCACTCAAATTTTAACTGCTTGCCTCCATTACTGGGGATTACTGCAATATTCTCAATATCATTGGCAAATTTGATCATACGATCAATGTGAGAAATCTGAATTTGTGTTTTTGCTTTTGCTTTGTCTTCTTTCAAACGATTAAGAATTCGTTCTTTGGTTGAGATGATTTGTAAAGTATCAATTTTTACAATTACACTATCATTGCCTAAATCTTTTTCTTTTTTCTCTACAATAGGAATTTTTCCATTTTTGAAAAAGTTAATCAACTCCTCAGACTTACCCGCATACATTCCTTTCTGTTTTGCTAACTCTTCCTGAATATCACGAATTAAGGTAAGTTTTGCAATAATCTTTTTTTCCACATTATCAATCTCTGTTTGCTGATCAATGGGAACTTTTACCCCCATGACCATAAACACTAACAAATACACCCCTAATGGTAATACTGCTACTGTGCTTGCCAGATTATATGAAATTTTCTTGGTGACAGCCAAAGCAATTACTGCACCCACTACTACCAAGTATACAATCAAATATACTGGTTGTACAAATCCGAACAAATTCGAAATAATTTCGCTTATTTGATTAAAAAAGCCCATTGTCCTATCAGTTTTTTGTTACGCAATTATAAATAATTTTTATTGACTATATCTTGTTTCAGGCGTTTTTTTTTATAATTGATGAATTGCCAAAATAATATTAGGCAAACTTTGTCGTTCAATTTATCAATTATAACTTGCCCTCTATACAATTAATGCTTTCAGCATGATTAAACAATATAGAGAGGCTTTTAACAGTATTTACTCCCTATCTATAAACTTGAAGTGCAAACTTATAACATTTTTAAGTATGCACAAATATAACTAAAATATTAGTTATAAAAAAACCCTCATCTTTATTCCACAGAAAGTTTCAAATGTAATGTTTATATAAAGATTTTGAGGTAAAAACTCATCAAACCTTGCAAATAATGGTCTGTTTGGGCATTTTGAGGGTATAAGGAGGTAAGAATATTTTTAAAACCACAGGAATCTTTGTTAAAAATGTGTTAATTATGAAAAAGTGGCGTTAAAATACCTTCTTCTGAAAACAAAAATGAGTTTATATTGTTTAGAATGTAGATTTATTGAGAATAAAATCATAATTTTGCATAAGATTAAAGGTCAACACGTGGTTGCTACCTTATGCTCTTTGAAGCATTAAAACGTAACCATTTATTAGGTTTTCATAATTGTAAGTTTTTGATTAGTTAGGTTTTGTAGACTCCTGGATGATATTCTCGGAGTCTATTTTTTTGCCTTAATAAATAAAAGAGCAATGAATCTGTCAGACCCATTGCTCTTTACAATATTTATTAAAAAGTTAGCTGCTACTACTTGCAGTGCTCATCAAAAGCGCCTAACAAGTTGTCAGCAATCATTTGTGGCGTACGACCTTCTATATGATGACGCTCTACAAAATGAACCAATTCTCCGTCTTTGAACAAAGCCACTGAGGGTGATGATGGAGGATAAGGCAACATGTATTCGCGCGCTTTGGCAGTCGCTTCTTTGTCTACCCCAGCAAAAACAGTTACTACTGAACCTGGCTTATGAGCAGTTTCAGATAAAGCAAGTTTAATACCTGGGCGAGCAGCTCCAGCAGCACAACCACATACAGAGTTTATCACCATCAAAGCAGTTCCTTTGGCATCTTTAAAAAAGCCATCTACATCTTCTACAGTCTTTAGCTCCTGAACACCTGCTTGGGTTAAATCAAGACGCATTGGAACAACTAATTCTTCTGGGTACATAATTATCCTAAGTTTAAAAGTTAATACAATAGTTGAATTGACAATTGCTAAAACGTAACTATGGACAAAACATAGTCAATAACAATTATACTGTTTTTGATGTTTTTAGAGTGTTGTTTAAAACTGGTTTGTTGTCTTTTTTCAATAGTACAACAGAACTTCGAAAACACACTTTAAACATACTCTTATTTATAAAAAGCCTAACTCAAGTTTGGCTGCCTCTGACATCATATCTTGATGATATGGGGGTTCAAAGGTCATGTCCAACTCTACATCATTTACTCCCTCTATAGCCAATACTTTGTTTTTTACCTCAGCGGGTAACTCTTCTACTGAGGGGCAATTGGGCGTAGTTAATGTCATTAAAATATATACGTTGTTTACCGGAAAAACTTTGATTTCGTAAATCAAACCTAACTCATATATATCTATTGGTATCTCCGGGTCGTATACAGTCTTCAATGCCTCTACGACTTTCTCTTTCAAGTCAGGCGTTTCGAGTTGATTAGTTTTCATATCTTCTTCTTTTTGGGTGTTACTTTCCCCTCTTTTTTCTTTTAGAAAACAGGTAAAAAGAAAGGTTTATCACCAGATAAAACCATTTTTATCTTTTTTGCACTTTGCACACAGCACATCCTTGATTTTTTAGCCTACCTTTGATTGATAAGCTACTCCATATAACTTCATCTGCTTAACCATAGCTGCCAACCCATTGGCACGAGTCATAGACAAATGCTGTTTCATTCCTATTTTATCAATAAAGTACAACTCTGATGTTGCAATGCTTTCAGGCTTATGTCCTGATAATACACGAATAAGCAAACTTACCAAACCTTTTACAATGATAGAATCACTGTCCCCATCAAAAACTAACTTATCATCTTCCATATGTGTATGTAACCACACATTTGACTGGCATCCTTTGATTTTATTGTCAGTAGTCTTGTATTCTTCACTCAAGGGGGCTAGTTTTTTACCCATTTCGATAATGTAGCTATATTTATCTTCCCAAGTATCGAAAAGAGAAAAGTCCTCTATAATTTCATCTTGAATTTCTTGAATGCTCATAAATCTAATGTTTGTAAAGTACAAAATTAACAAATAAACCCCTCAGTTAAAATAATAGGGAGGAGTTCTTGTTATTTTTTAGCTTTATTGCTCCATTATCAGGCAACTGAATAAGTCGTAAAGCTATAACACAATATTGGGAGATAAGGTTTAAAAATGTAGGGGAGTACTCATTTTGCAACAAGCACTCCTGGTAGTTTCAAAGGTTTAGGTTAACCTCTAAGTGTGTCAATAATTCGATCTTTTTCTTCTATTTGCTTCGCAAAGTCTTCTTTGAGTCTTTTTAATTTAAGATTGGCGTTTTCTCTCACCTCTTTAATTCTTTTCATCACCTTCTCTTCATTTACTTGTAATGCCTGAAGCTGCTCATTAATACGCCCCTCTTGTTCTTTTTGCTTGGTAATTTCGTAGCCAATAGAGTTTATTTTCTTTAGCTCTCCCTTGGCATTATATACCGGATACACTATTTCGTACAGCCAAAATTTATGACCATCTTTGGCGTAACGAACAAACTCACCTTTGACCAACTTACCTTCTACTATGCTATTCCATTCTTTTTGTACTGCTCCTGCCTTATGGCGCAACAACACCGTATAATGCCTTCCTACAAGTTCGGCACGACTATAACCAGAAACTTTTTGAATGAGTGCATTAGCCTCTGTATAATTACCATCAGCATCCAGTTCCAACACCGTAAATGATTCGTTAATCACATTTAGTTCAGCTTCCAGCTCACGATTGGCTTGCTCCATGTGGCTTTTAGTTGTAATTAACTCCTTCATTGTCCGCTCTTTTTCTTTATCACGAATTCTTACTTGCTTTGCCATTTGCTGCGACTCATGCAAAAGTTGTTGATTTTGGATGGAGGTTTTTACCCTGGAAATAGTTCCTGCAATACTCTCGCTCAACTGTTTGACAAAATCAATTTTATATTCAGGAAACTTGTCAAAAGAGGCCAATTCTACTACTCCCATTAGTTGGTCGTCTCCAGTAAGTAAAGGCACAATCAAGATACTTTTTGGTCTGGCACCTCCCAACCCAGAAGAGAGCTCGATATAGTCGTAAGGAATATCCGTCACATATACTACATCTGCTTCGCGCCAGGCTTGTCCTACTAAGCCATCTTCTTTTGTCAGTTCTTTTTTAAGATATTTTGTCCGGTTATAAGCATAAGATGCTTTCAATTCCAGCACAGGTTTATTTGTTGTTCCTTGTTCATTCAACACAAATACACCTCCTTGGTTAACCTCAAGATATTTTACCAGGTTAGTGATAATACTTTCATAAAACAACTCAAAGCTCTGCTCTTCATCGTTTCGCAAAATATTTCCAAACTTTGCAAACCCTTCGTTAAACCAGTTACGTTGCTGGTTAGCTACTGCAATTTGTCTCAAGCTATTCTGCATCTTTGCCAATGACTGCCCTACATCTCCTTCTTCATCAAACACCTGTATATCTGTATCAAAGTTTCCAGTTCCTACTTCTTCGGCAAATACTTCAAGCTTTCTAAAACTATCTGTTAATTCATCTATTTTATCTACCAAATCATTCATTTCATACACCGATTTCCTGAGTTTTCCAGGAAACTTACCATGCAACAAATTGTTGATATGTTGTTTTAGCTCTTCTACAAAACTAATGGTGCGGGGCAATACAATGAAAGAAATGATAATGCCTGCCATTAAAATAAAAAAAGCAAACACAGCATAATAATTAGCATTGCTTAGGTTTTTACGTTTAAGCAATGCCATACGATCTTTGAGTGCTACTTCGTGGTATACAACAGCCTCGTTTAAGGTACGGTGTATATTAATGCTCAAATTATTAATCTGGCGATCTATATCTTCAAAGTCTTGTGATGCCTGGGTAGGCTTCTTATCATCAAACATCCCATCATTCTGTGTAGTCAAAGCAGAAAAGTCAAATTTATTCAAACGCCCAAATTGCTTTTCTAATGTAATCATTAAACCACGTACTTGTTTTACCTTTTGCTTCAATGCTTTGTCATCAAGCTTGTTGCTTATGTTCGATAAAGAGTCTAGGTAAGTCTCCGCACGGTTACTCCAGATAGAATCTATATTAGTGGTGTGTTTGAACAGCACCCGGCTTTTACGCAAGTGGATAGAGGTTTGAACTGCTATATCCAGGTTCTGACAATTCCGCTGAATGTCTTGGTGGCGATTTTTAATAGTAGTCAACTCTTTGTTTTGATCCTGTGCTCTAAGGGTAATCAAATACCATCCACTGGCAAACACCCAAAACAAAGGCACATACAACCAAAACAACCTACCGATAACGGAGTTGCGCTGAAACAACGTATTTAAGCCATATTTTTGTTCTTTCATCCGTATATTGCGTCTTTGATAAAGTGGCTTTGTATCACCACCAAAACAATTGATTCAATCAATCATGTTGCTTTATATGTTACCAGTGCACAAGCGAGCGCTTTGACAGGCTTATGCACTGGCAATATTCAGGGAAAAATTATGCCAAGTTAAAAGCTGTAGTACAATCTTTTAGAATAACTTGGTTTCCAGAATGGTTTGTTCATTTACTTCAAAAAACTCTTCGTGCAAGTTAAAAGGTTCCTCATCTCCACTGACCTTTGTTTTGATAAAGTTTCCATTTTCTTGCATCATATATGAGTTCACATTATCCCTTAGGTTATAATCAAGTATATGCATTGCTTGTTTTTTCACACCTTCGTCTACCATCAAAAACACCGATTCTATACGACGATCAAAACTTCGTACCATAGAGTCGGCACTTCCACCATAAATTTTAGGGTCGCCATTGTTATGAAAATAAAACATGCGTGAATGTTCCAGGTAGTCTCCCACAATTGATTTTACCATAATGTTTTCACTTAAACCTACTCGTTGGGGACGAATACAACAAATGCCTCTTACGATTAACTTGATCTGCACACCTGCTTTAGATGCTGCATATAACTCATCAATCATCCGTTTATCTTCCAGCGAATTCATTTTCATTACAACGCCGCTCGTCAATCCTTTTTGAGCATTTTTTGCTTCATTCTGAATAAGCTTAATCAACTCATTGCGTAAATCACGAGGGGCAGTAAGCAAATACTCATAATGATGAGGTTGGGAGTGTCCAGTAATCACATTAAAAAACTCAGAAACATCGTGGGCATAAGTTTCATTGGTAGTGAGCATTCCAATGTCAGTATATAATCTTGATGTGCTTTCATTGTAATTACCACTTGCCAAATGTACATAACGAGTGACACTTTGCTCTTCTTTACGTACAATCAACAACATTTTTGTATGCGTTTTATACCGTCCTATGCCATGAATAACATAACACCCAGCCTTTTGTAGTCTCTCTGCTTCACGAATATTATTTTCTTCATCAAAACGAGCCTTTAGCTCAAACAATACAGATACGTGCTTTCCATTTTCGGCAGCCTTTTGCAAAGCACTGGTTACCCTAGAGTGTTTGGCCAGGCGGTATATAGTAATTTTAATTGCCAATACATCAGGGTCTTCTGCAGCGTCTTCTAAGATGTGTAAAAGTGGCTCAATGCTATGATAAGGGTGATGTAATAATATGTCGCTTTCTTTGAGATGTTCAAAATAATCGACATCAGGGTCTATCAACCCTATAGGCAATACGGGTGAATGTATAGGAGGGTATTTGTCTTTAAAGTTTTCGTGCCCTGCAATACCAAATAAACTGGTATAGTCCATCAATGTATCATTCACAAAAACATTGTCATCGTCTAATTGCCAACGACGTTTCAGGTTTTTCATTAACCAAGTCGAGTACCCCTTCTCTACCTCTATTCTTACTACACGACCTGTTTTACGAGTTTTTATTTTTTGCTTAATTTCATCTATAAAATCAGCCTCAATGTCATCACTTTCTTCTAAAGATATATCACCATTACGGGTAACCCTAAACAAAGAAACCGATACAATGTCTATGTTACGATAAAGTTTGTTGATTTGCCAGCGAATAATACGCTCAATGGGCACAAAAATGATCTCATCATCTTCTCTCTCAAATTCATAAAAACGGGGTAAGTTTTGAGGGATTTGTACAAAAGAAAATCGACGCTCATCTTTATCAGTGCTTTGCAGGTTTCGGGTGACCACCCCAAAGGTCAAAACCTTGTTCATTAACACAGGAAAAGTTCGATAGTTATCGTATACCATTGGGGTAAGCATAGGAAAGATAGTTCGCATAAAATAAACTGCGGCCTCATCTTTTTCTGCATCTGTAAGCCCTTCTATACCCAGTATTTGAAACCCATTCTCTTTAAACTTAGGCTTTAGTACCTCTTTGAAATGCGTATGCTGTGCTTGGGTAAAATCTTGAATTTCTTCAAACAACAGCTTTTTAAAAGGTTTTTCGCGTAAACCCGAATAGTCTATTCTTTCTTTGCCGTAGTCTATGTAGTTGTATAAACTCCCCACACGAATCATAAAAAACTCATCCAAATTTGAAGCTGTAATTGCCAAAAACTTCAACTGATCATAAATATTACGCTTAGGGATGCGCGCCTGGTCTAACACACGCCGATTAAACAACATCCAGCTTAAGTCACGGCTAATATAGTTACTTTGCTCAATAAGGTTGGCAATGCGTTTATTTGTAATAGGCTTAGGCACAATGTGTCCATCACGCTTCTCTTTTTCAATAGCACCTGTTGGAGTGTTCTTCTTTTTATCTGCTATCTTGTCTTTATTTTCTTTTTTGGCAATCATCGTGTTGGTCTATTTTCGGCTTATACTAAACAAATCAATAAAAATTGGGAAATCGGTTCAGAATACTAAAAAAACTCTGAATTACCAATTTCCCAAAAGTTAAATTTATGCGATATGATCTTGTAAGTTATTAGTTCAAAATTGTTGTCTGTTTTTTTGGATAAAAGCTTAAAGAATGAGAGAGAACATTTACTTTAAACCAGACAATTATTGAAAACTAATCGCTCAACATTAAATTATATATCTACATTCGCATACTTAGCGTTTTCTTCTATAAACTCTCTACGTGGTGGTACATCATCTCCCATCAACATAGAAAACAAATGATCGGCTCCCGCAGCCGACTCAATAGTTACTTGTTTTAAACTTCTGTTTTCAGGGTTCATGGTAGTTTCCCACAACTGTTCTGGGTTCATCTCTCCTAAACCTTTGTATCGCTGTACGTGTACAGACTCAGGCTTTCCGTTACCAGCCAACTCTTTGATGGCAACATCTCTGTCATCATCGTTCCACGCGTACAACTCTTTTTTTCCTTTTTTTACTAAATAAAATGGAGGCAAAGCAATATACACATAACCACTCTCAATCAAGTCACGCATATAACGGAAGAAGAAAGTCAAAATCAATGTTCTAATGTGGCTTCCATCCACGTCAGCATCCGTCATAATTATGATCTTATGATAACGTAGTTTCTCCATATTCAACGCCTTGTCATCATCATCCTTACCAAAAGTAACTCCTAGAGCCGTGATAATGTTTTTAATTTCTTCGTTGTCGTAAATTTTGTATTCTTGTGCCTTTTCTACGTTCAGAATTTTACCTCTCAATGGCAAAATTGCTTGAGTATTACGATCACGCCCTTGCTTGGCACTACCACCTGCCGAGTCACCCTCTACCAGGTATAGTTCACACAAGCCAGGATCTTTTTCCGAACAATCGGCAAGCTTACCAGGCAAGCCAGAACCACTCAGTACATTTTTACGCTGTACCATTTCACGCGCCTTGCGGGCAGCATGACGTGCTTGAGCAGCCAATATTACTTTTTGAATGATAGACTTGGCTTGTTTAGGGTTTTCTTCAAGAAATTTACTCAGCGCCTCACTGGTGGCATTATCTACCACCCCCATTACTTCAGAGTTACCCAATTTGGTTTTGGTTTGACCCTCAAACTGAGGCTCAGCAACCTTTACAGAAATAACGGCAGTAAGTCCCTCTCTAAAATCATCTCCGGTTACATCTACCTTGGCTTTCTCTAGCATTCCCTCCTTATCAGCATAAGACTTCAAAGTACGGGTAAGCGCCCGGCGAAACCCTGAAATGTGTGTACCACCTTCAATGGTGTTGATGTTATTTACATAAGAATACACATTTTCAGAATAAGAATGGTTGTAAGTGAAGGCTACTTGTACAGGTACGCCTGACTTTTCTCCTTCTACATAAATGGGCTCAGGCAAAAACGACTGACGAGTTTCATCCAGGTAACGTACAAACTCAGTAAGGCCGCCTTCTGACAAAAAGTCTTCAGTCAAAGCCTTACCATCTTCACCCTTCACCCTGTGATCAACCATTGTCAGGCGAATGCCCTTGTTCAGGTATGAAAGTTCACGCAAGCGTTGAGAGATCGTTTCATACTTGTATTCGATAGCAGTAAATATGGTAGCATCGGGCACAAAATGTATCACTGTACCTGTCTTATCCGACTCTCCTATTACCTCTACCTCTGTTTGAGGATCTCCTTGTTTATATTCTTGTTGGAAAATTTTGCCTTCGCGGTGTACTGTGGCTCTTAAAAGAGTAGATAATGCGTTTACACAAGAGACACCTACCCCGTGCAATCCACCTGATACTTGATATGTATCTTTATCAAATTTACCCCCTGCATGCAATACTGTCATTACTACCTCAAGCGCAGACTTTTGCATTTGGCTGTTAAACCCAGTAGGTATTCCACGCCCGTTGTCTGTAACTGTAATAGAATTGTCAGTATTTACCTCTACTGTGATATGATCACAATACCCAGCAAGTGCCTCATCAATAGAGTTGTCTACTACCTCCCAAATAAGGTGGTGTAACCCTCGTACACCTACATCGCCAATGTACATTGATGGACGCATTCGAACCGCTTCTAACCCTTCTAATGCGCGTATATTATCAGCAGAATATTCTGAGTTTTTGGCGTCTACAGCACCATTTTGATTTTCCGTAAATTCGCTCATAATTTTTCTTTTTCAAAGAGGTAAATTTACAAAAAAAAAATGACATTTAGACTATCATTTCCAAGGTTTTAGCACAAAAACAAAGAGGTTTTATGAGAGATGTAAGTTATCTTGAGCAATTGTAATTTTGGGGTGCAAATCACATTTTTCACCGCCTGTTTTCAAGGCAGCATAAGAACTTATGACAACAGTACTTAACTAAAATTAAAGTACTTATATTCAAGCACTTAAACTATTGACCAGATTGATGCAACATAATCATCGTTTTAACCCAAGAAAAAAAGCCTGACATCAATGCCAAGCTTTGGTATTTACTTTATGTAAATGTTTTATATCTTATTTCAAGTAGCTGATCAACCACACCAACAGTAGACTCACTACCAAACCTAAGAAGATTTTACCAAGGTCTTTGAGTACTACCATAATCACAGACCGGAAACTCCCTGCTTCGCCGCGTGCCAATTGATAAGTAAGGGCTATTTCGCGACCAGCCAGCAAACCCACAAACACCCAAGTAGTACTCATAGGTATTTTGCTATATTCTTTGAAAATAAACAATACAATACCATAAGTAAAGTCAATGATGGTAGCCGAACGGATGTCAAAGGTGTTAGTTTTGGTAGTCACAATTTTTTGAATACCTCCCCCACGTTGATACAATATAAGCCCTAAAAGTCCTACTAGCAAGGCTATAGCTAACCAGTATCCTAAGGCTGACAGGGCACCATGGCGTGGCAAGTATACAAATATGTTCGCCATGTCTTGAATGATCCATTGACTCCACAAAAAGCCGGTAGAAATCCATTGAGCAATCATCCAACTATTAGAGGTATATTCTTCTGAATCTTTACTATTGGCAATTAACCCTTGACGATATAAGAAAAAATACACTGGCACTACTACCAATGCTGCTAATACATTTTTGAACACAAACAAGCGATAAGTTTTATAGGCTTCTTTGCCAAAGATACCCTCTATGAGTTGATAATGTCCAATTAAATTGACAATAACAATACCCAAGCCTATAGCGATCAGGAAGTTGAAAAAAGCTCTTAGAAATACCGCATTACTAGAGGTTTTGGTAAACTCTTGATATTTATGGCTAGTACTGATAAAGTATTTTTCGAGACGTTTAGAAATGAACATATACAACACGATTGCTACTACAAACGCTGTTAGGTATCCTAGCAATGATTTTTCGACCATGCTTCGGATATTTTTGGAACTAAACACACTTAGAATAAGAAATGTAGTGCTTACGGGTATTCCAAAACGAGTAATTACTACTAAAATAACAGGAGGAAGTGCTAACCACCAATGGTAGTTTTTCGGGAAAGGAATTTTATCTAAGCGACCATAGGCAATATCACCTTGAAGTTGAAACCAGGCGTAGGTAGCCACGGCTAAAAATATACCGCCAATATACAGCCATAACAAATGCCATTTGCGTTTGCTGTTGGAACTGATGAAGGTTCCTAACGTTTGAATCACATCATTACCAACCACTGAGTATGATGCCAGAGAAAAGCCCAGTATCATAATTATCTGTGACGTTATATCCATTGTCTGTTATGCCCTAAGGGTAATTACGAAACTTAGTATAGATAAATTTTAACTGAGGGCAAAACAAACAAAAAAAAACCAGATAATAAACTCTAAAGTGGTTAAAAATCGTTGCCTCCCAATAAGGATTCATTTTTTAGTGCTTTAAATGTTTAAAACATCTCTATAAGCTCCTTCAGGCTTGTAATTTCTTTATACACTTCTTCTTTGTGTGCTTTTTGTAAAGGGTTATAAAACACATGGTCAAGGGCACTATTTTTAGCACCCGCAATGTCGGCCTCCAGACTATCGCCAATCATAATACTCTCTTGGGTTTTGGCACCAGCCTGACGAAGTGCATATTCAAATATTTGAGTAGAAGGTTTTTTATAACCAGTACAACCTGAAGTCACCACTACATTAAAGTAATCACCTAATTTGGCGCTGGCTATTTTTACTGGTTGTATGTCAGAAAAACCATTGGTAATAATATGTAATTCATATTTACCCTTAAGGTAATCTAGCAGCTCTTGTGCCTGGTCACACAAATGAGGCTTAGTAGGAGCCATACCCAAGTAATCGTCCGAAAATCGTTTTACCAATTGATGAGGCATATCTATTTTAAATTGAGTAAAGATTCTTTCAAACCGTACCATTCTTAAAGTTTGATGATCTATGTTATTTTCTCGGTACTGCTTCCAAAGTTCTTGATTAATGGCGTAGTACTTGGTCAAAAAATCTTGCTGATCAATCACTTCTTTGCCTGCCTCAGCAAGATTGTAATGTTCAAACAACTCAAGTAGGGTTTCTTTAGAGTTGCGCCGAAAATCCCAAATGGTATCATCCAGGTCAAAAAATATATGTTTATAATTCATTAGTTCAAAAATGTATAAAGGTGAGCTTGTTATCAAGTAAAGGTTTGATTACATTTCTTCCGTAAAGAAAAAAGATATAAAATAAGCACCTAATATTTGCTATAAAAAATACATAGAATGCCCATACAAGGTAAAAAACTATCTGCCCAACAACTCGAGCAGGTTTATCAGTTGCTAGAAGATTCATCCTCCAAAAAAGTGATTAGTGGTTTAAACAAATTGCGCCAACACAAGCTTGATTATAAAATCATATCTTACTTGGTAGGAATGAGTTGGTTTTATCCTGATACAAAGATTCGACGTCGGATAAAACACCTTATTTTTAAAGAGGTATCTGACGACTACGCCAGTTTTTTAAAGGGTAAGTGGCGTTACTTGCCTACTCCTACCCTACCCAAAGTATGGACCTTGATAGAAGAGGTAGTAAAACACCCACAAATAGATGCAGGCATTATTCGGCAATGGGCTTATCGAGAATACCTCACAAACCCTGAGTTGAAACTCAACAACCTGAAATTGCAATACCTTTCATCTGAACTTGCCACCTTCAAGCATTTAAAAGTACTTGACCTTGCACATAATCATTTGCTTACCTTGCCTCCTGAGTTTGGTAAACTAAAAAAACTAGATACACTATCTCTTGCACATAATCAAATTGCTGTATTGCCTACTGAAATACGCAAGCTTAAAAGCCTAAAAAAGTTGGATTTAAGTGCAAATAAAGGGATGAATAACTTGCCAGGAGATTTGAGTAATTGGGCTAAATTAGTATGGTTGGACTTAAGCTACAATAGTTTCAAGACACTGCCATTAGGCATTTGTAATTTACCTAAGCTCAAAGAGCTGAACATTGCCCACAATGAGATTAAACAACTCCCCAAGGCTGCCAAGCAGTTAAAAAGACTAAAAAAACTCAATTGGTCTGCCAATGAGCTTTCTAGCTTATCTATCGAGTCACTACTCTTATTAGAAAACCTTACTACCCTTGATATCTCTGGTAACTTGTTGGAAGAGTTACCGCTCAAATTAAAAAAACTGCCTTGTTTGAAGCAAGTCACCATTCATAATATGCCTGCATTGGCAAAGCAACGACATCAATTAAAAAAGAATTTTGCGCCTATTGAACTTATTTTCTAAACTTGGTTCTGTAATAATCTCAGGTTTTTGATATATTTACTCAACCTAAAAGGTGATTCAAATAAACTTATATTATGGTAAACAAAGAACAATTGTACGATGCTTTTGGTGAACTAATTTATGCAGTAGCAAAAGCTGATGGTCTTATTCAAGCGGAAGAACAACGCATGTTGGAAAATATTTTGACAGCACACCCTTGGGCTAGTCAAATCCGTTGGTCGTTCGATTATGAAAGTAAAAAAGGCATGAATCCAGAAGATAGCTATAAAAAAGCCTTAGATATTTTTAAAGAACACGGACCTGACCCTGACTATGTGTATTTATTGGATGTGCTCGAAAAAGTAGCAGAAGCAAGTGATGGTATAGATGCCAACGAACAAAAAGTCATAGACAGTTTTCAGTCTGATTTGTACAAACGCTTTGTTAAGGATGCTGAAGAAAATAACTGGATGTAAATAAGTTATCGTAAGTGCCAACCAAATGAAAGTTATAAAACCGCCTGATTCTATTGACATTATTCCTAATACCAAGGCAGTCTTTTTGGCAGGAAGCATAGACATGGGCAATGCTATAAACTGGCAAGTCACAGTAACTCAAGCATTGGCTGACAGTCCTGTTACTTTTTTGAATCCCCGACGCGATGATTGGGATGCCTCCTGGGAACAATCTACCAATAACCCTCAGTTTGTAGCACAGGTAAACTGGGAACTAGAGGCGCTAGAAAAAGCCCATTATATTGCGATGTATTTTGCTCCCCACTCAAAAGCACCAATTACACTATTAGAGTTAGGGTTATTTGCTCAAAGTAAAAAGTTAATCGTGTGTTGTTCAAAAAACTTTTGGCGCAAAGGTAATGTAGATGTGGTTTGTCAAAGATATGATATTCCACAAGTTACCAACCTGGAAAACTTAATTCAAGCAATAAAAAAAGAATGTGTGGAAATTTAATTATAAATATTACTGGGCTATTGGATGGTTATGTATAGGGCTACTTCATACTCACTGTCGTTCTCAAAAATCAAAAGTAACTCCTGCGTTTTATTATTGGAAGACGATCTTTAATCTTTCCACAAACGAACGTAAATATTTAAAAGAGTTGCAAATCAAGCGGCTATATGTACGCTATTTTGACATAGATTGGAACCCTTACCGAAAAGAAGCGCAACCAATAGCTGAGCTCAAATGGCAAACCCAGAACATACCTATACCACACTTGGTACCTACTGTTTTTATTACGAATCGTACACTTTTGAATATTTCTTATAATCAATTAGAGAAATTAGGCAACAATATTGCTAACAAAATACTTGAGAAGTCAAAGAATCTCAGAAACGTAACCATTCGTGAAGTCCAACTGGATTGTGATTGGTCGGGTAAAACCCAAAAGCGTTTTTTCAAATTAATTGAAATACTGAGAGAACAGGTCAAAGGCAACGGTATTAAGACCCTATCAGCAACCATTCGGTTGCATCAGCTTAAATACTACAAAAAAACTGGAGTACCTCCAGTAGATCGTGGTATGCTGATGTTTTACAACATGGGAAGTCTCGATGGTAAAAATACCAATAACTCTATTTTAGACCTCCAAATTGCCCAACAATACTTGGGCAAATCAAAGAAATACCCCCTACAATTAGACGTGGCATTGCCAATCTATCAGTGGGGCGTTTTGATAAGAAGAGGACGCGTTATAAAGTTGCTGAATAGCTTAAAAAACAATACATTTGTTAATACCCGTTTTTTTCGTCAAAAACAAAAACAAGTGTTTGAAGTCATCAAAAGTACTTATTTAAATGGCGTTTACCTTTATAAAGGTGATTTGATAAGGCTCGAACAGGTTAGTGCTCACAACTTACAACAAGCGGCAAAGTTGTTACGTCGTTATATAGTAAGTAATCAGTTGTATATTACATTATATCATCTGGACGAAAAAAACCTGAAAAATTATGAGCCTAAAGAATTAAAGAGTATTTTCTACTCTTTTTAGCTTGAATTGCTATTCAATTGTTATACTAAATTAACCAAAAATCTAAGCTTGAAAGATGGGTTACATCTATAACTTGCATAAAAGATTGATGGACGAAAACTTGATTTTGGTCTATGAAGGGGAATTTACCCAAGAAATAACCAAAACAGTTTTAGCAATGGCCGAACGTAACATGAACGTTCTCGGCGAAATTTCCACCATTCGCAAAAAAGTCTTCAATATAATGATTGAGTGTTTGCAAAACCTTGTGAAACACTCAAGCAACAGTTCGATTTTTATGATTGGTAAGCACGACGATGACTATATCATAGGATCGGGCAATCCTGTAACTAAAGAGGAAGCTGCTACCATTGCCGAGAAAATAAACTATGTGAATGGTTTGAGTCGGGATGAGCTACGTGCGCTTTTCCGCGAAATCGTAAAAATTGGTGAACTGTCAGATAAAGGTGGGGCTGGTTTAGGATTCATTGATATGGTACGAAAATCGGGAGAAAAGTTATTGTTTGATTTTCAGGCAATAGATAACGACATGATATTCTTCTCTTTGCTTTTGCGTGTAAGACGAGGAAATTTTGATTATTTAGTGTAAATTTGAGTAGGTGTCATTACCTAAAATCTACTCAAATTTACGAATATGAAGTTTTTAAAAATGGCTTTTGTGGTTTTAGTACACGCAGCATTTGTACTAAAACCACAAGAACTCTCTCAGTCTGCCTGTGGCTTTTATGAACCAGGCATCACCTATTACAATTTTCTCGATCCTGAGATTATTAACCAACCTCATAGTAAACCTTTCTTTTTTACTTTTGAACGTTTATACGATTATCACTGGGATAAAGAAGAAGGACGCACCCAAGACAACCTTGTTGAATGGAAGGCCTATTTCCAAAATACACCTTCAACCAATGACACCAAACAGTTGGTATACAAAGCTAAGGTCAATGAAACTAAGCTTATCAAAAACTATGTAGCGGGCATTAGTGGTTCTCTTCCAAGCAAATGGCGTAATAACTCAGCAGTGCAACACCTGAAGAACACACGTGCTACTGATGTGGTGAAATACTTGCTATTTGCAAAAAAATGTGAACCTTATGTAACTAACTTAGGTGACAATCGCTGGCGAAATATCCCCAAAAAAGACAAAGAGGCAATGCAAGACCTCATTATTAATGGCAATGGCGCTTACATAAACTCCTCTAATAAATTTTTAAAAATGCGCTATGCTTATCAACTAGTACGTTTAGCGCATTATTCTCAAAACTACACTCAAGCTGTTAAGCTATACGATCAGTTGGCAAAACCATTGGCAAGCAACTCTAGCTCTCTTATCAAATATTGGGCACTTGCCCATAAAGCAGGCGCTTTGACACTAAGTGGTGCTAAAGTAAAAGGAGCATACCTTTTTGCCAGAGTTTTTGACAAATGTCCCAGCCGCAGGGTACAAGCTTATGATAGTTTTAAGATTTCCTCAGATCAAGACTTTCGTCAAGTACTAAACCTGTGTAGAAACAGCGAAGAAGCTGCTGCTGTATATTTATTGCGAGGAATAAAACCCTATGCAAACGCTATAGAAGAAATGCAACGTATTTATCAGATAGCACCCTCTTCCAAACACCTCTCACTATTGCTCACTCGTGAAGTCAATAAAATGGAAGTAAACTTATTATCTGCCAACTTGAGCAAAAATTTGGCTTTTTATCAAAAGTTTGATGGTTTCCCAAAACAAGAGGCTATTCAATACCTCAAAGAGTTGAAAGCAATGGTAAGCAAGGTGGTACAAGAACGTAAAGTAGATGATTTGACATTATGGCAAATGGCTCACTGCTACCTAGAGTATGTAGCAGGCAAGCCCACTAAAGCTTTACAAATGTTTAACAAGCTTTCAGTCAGCTCTCCCCAACTCAAGTATCAAGTACAAGTATTTAAGTTAGCAATAAAAATAGCACAACTCGATAAAATCACCAAAGTAGAGGAAGGATCACTGTTCCAGCAAGTAAGATTATTAAAGCACAACCATCTGAACGATTACTTACTCAACGTGTTTCGTCATAAACTATACGCCCAAGGAGATATAGGTAAAGCGTACTTGTGCCAACCACAAAACTCAGCACTGACTATACCACTTACCATGAAAGTAGTAGATAACCTGATTTCTTGGGAGAAGCGTACTAAGAACAAAACCCTTTTTGAAGAAACCTTGAATTCATCGCTCAAAAACTGGTATAAGGTAAAAGCTACTATGTATTTGCGTAATGACCAATTAAAGAAAGCCGTTAAACATTATACATTGGCAGGTGAATCAAAAAAACTATTGGCTAACCCTAAACACTACACAATTAGTGGAAGCTACGGACACCGCCGTCCGGTTATTAATAAATATACCCAAGCCAGTTTAGCAAAAGAAATACTTCACTTACAAAAACAAGCTGCGAATGCCAATGCAATGTTCGAACTAGGAAATATTTATTATAATATCACTTGGTTTGGTAATACTTGGGATGCTCTACAAAACTATCGTAGTAGTACAGGTACTTGGGGCTATCGCTATAGCCTAAGAAACAAACCGCAGCCGATTCCTCGACACTTTAATTTGTCTTACCCGT